>CAZFBN010000182.1:0-9665 GCA_964517145.1 uncultured Saprospiraceae bacterium | reverse complement strand
AGGCGATGCCGGTACACGCGCAGGCTCTCCTGAGAAATACCGAGGATATTGGCAATGTCGTTTGCATCAAAATTGAGGTGAATCAAGGCGCAGAGGCGAATTTCCGCGTTGGTCAGATCGGGATAGCGTTCCACCAGTTGTTTGTAAAATTGTGGGTGCACTTTTTGAAAATTCTGGTCAAAATATTCCCACTCCTCATCAAACTTGGCATTGGTATCAATCTTGTGGATGAGGCGATTGAGGTGCCGCGCAATATCCTCGTCTTTTTTATCCTTCAGTTGGGCGAGTTTCATTTTCAGCTCCAGCAGCATTTTATTTTTCTGGATGATGTGCAGTGCGTGAGCAGTAAGTTGGTGGGACTGATGCTCCAATTCCTGCTGCATTTGTTGTTCCTTGAGCTGCGCATTTTTCAATTCAATTTCTGCTAATTCCTGCTTTTTGCGTTGGAGTTCCTGGTCTTTTTTGAATTTCAGACGCTGACGACTCGACAACAATGCGGCTAAAAGAAAAACCAGCACCAGCAAACCGAGCAGTGCCACACGATTCGTGCGCGCCAGTTTTTTCTCTTGTTCCAGCCGTGCGATCTCGCTTTCTTTATCATTCAATTGGAAAACCGCCTGATTGTAAGCAATCCGGGAGGTGACCTCTTCTTTATAAACTTTTCGGTATAAAATGTAAGCAGTATCGAGGTTTTGGAAAGCTTTTTCAAAATCTCCCATGTCCCGGTAGGTCAGAGACAGATCGCGGTAGGTTTCAAATTCCCGGTACTGGTTTTTCAATTCTTTGCCCAATTGCAGCGCCAGATTGGAGTAGTAAAGCGATTCTTCAAATCTGCCGGTGCGCCGGTAAATGTCACCGATGTTGTTCAAATGCACAGAGCGCTCCTGCTGATCCTGTGTTAACTCATTGACAGCCAATGCCTCCTGAAAGTAAAATAGCGCTTGTTCATTTTGTTCTAAATCCTCATAAATACTACCAATATTCCCATAAATTCGGGAAAGCCCCTCGTAATCCTCCAGTTGTTCATAAATAGCCAATGCCTGCTTTTGGCATTCCAGCGCCTGATCGTATTGTTTTTGCTTTTCATAATAATGCCCCAGCCAACCGAGCGTCTCTGCCTCGCCCTGAGGGTCTTTCTGTTCCCGGTAGATTTTTAATGCTTTTTCGTGGTGCTCCCGCGACAAATTTGGTTGAAACAAAAAGTAGTACACAAATCCCAAATCGTTGAAAACCTCCGCCATCCGAATGAAATTGGTGGGTTTGGCCGCCCGAAACTGTTCCACTGCTTTGGCGTAGCGCGTGATCGCCAGGCTAAAGTCGCCCAGGTGCATCAGCACGGTACCGATGAGTTGGTAGCTTTCGCCCATCCCGTTGCGATAAGAAAGGTTTTCCGCCAATTCAAGCGCCTGCTGGGCGTAATGAAGCGTTGTGTCTGGAGCAAAATCTATGTATAATAAAGCGAATGTATTGAGCTGATCCACATAATCCTGAGAATTTGCAGTCGGGGTGGAAAGTATTTGCCGCATACTGTCCAATTCAATCGAATCAATCGAGCTTTTTACACTTTTCAGGAAACCGACGGAGGTGGGGTTCTGCGCCCAGCCTGCCGGGCTTAAAAAAAACTTAATTGCGACAAAAAAAATCCAAGCCGTCGTTTTTATGCTATTGTGTTTTGCACTGTTGTATTGAAGCCTGAAAGTCATGACGATTGGGTTTTTAACACGAACAGTCAGTCTCCGCTTGCCCAACTAGTAAAAATACTGCCCTGTTTAGCCTGTCCGTGCTCCTTAAATTTGTGTTTGGGATGGAATTTTTATTTGCCATAAGTTCCTCTAAATTAAATTGAACGTATTAACTGAATGTGAAAAATAAAATAATTAATTGTTTGCTTTTGATACAACAATAGGTAGGCTGTATGTTCAGAACAAAGTAGCTCTGCTAAACCGTGCTGAGCAGGTAGCTCCGCTAAAGCAAAGGTGGATACTCCAGCGTGAATTATCATGGATAAGGGCTTGCCATTAGGCATGGTAAACGCACTGCTTCTTAGGAAAGTAAAACCTTTGGTGGTAAATATTAATGATAGATACCGCTACGCAAGTAATAATGGAGAAGACATTATACCATTTTAAATCAATAATGACGTATTGGATGTTATGTAATGGGTTGATATTCAAGTTTTTACATTTTAATGTTTACGCTTTCTTATTTTGAATTTGGTATTATGAATGCTTATTAATAAAAGCCTAGCCAATCTTAGCAAAAGGGATGTTCCAATAAAAGAGTTAACGTGAATTATGGATAAAGCAGGTTCCAATTTATTGATAATCAAAAAAGTATTTCACGCTATTTGAATTTCCGCTTAAAGTTGGCACGCAAAGAGAAATAAATTTGCGGGAAATCGTACAGCCGATCTTTCATCGCTTAAAAACGGAATGTCAGTGGCGAGAACAACCTGTTTTGGATGGGTCGAAGATACTTACCTACAAAGGTGGGCAATCGGTAGGGTATCAGGGGCGAAAGAAGTATCGATTTATTAATATGTTGTTTTTAATTGACAATCAAGGCGTTATTTTATTTTGTAGTATCCGGTGAGTGGAGCGCATCATGATTTGTATGACATTGAAAAGCAATTTGATCAAATTGTGGAAATGGCACAGCAAGCCGGTAGGGAGCTGCGTTATTTGTTTATGAACGCCGATGCAGGCTTTGACGATGCGGCTTTCCACAAAGGGATTCCTCATTCGCTATGAAACCTTAGCTTCCACTTGTTTAGCTATGAATTTGATAGAGATAATTCATGTATTTTGTGCAAGGTTAGTAAATATATTACGAGCTTGTTTAAAATTAATGAAAAATTGTAATGTCTTTTCAAACTAAGCTCCTACGTTCTCGTATTTTGGAAGATTCAACAATCTACTCTTGAATAAGAGAATGTAGCGTCGAATTGCCTATGTCATATTAAATAAAATCGTCAATTTTAAACAAGTTCTACATGAATTTAAACAAGTTCTATGCATTGAAATGAAGATAGTTTTTACTAAATGTATATAATGTGTTGAATAAAAAGGGCGAACATCACTGCCCGCCCCTTCCCTGTTGTACAATTTTTTTAGAAATTGTACTTCACAAACAATGTAAAATTTCTTCCTGGTTCGTAAATAACGCCTTGAGACGGCAGGTTACGATAGGCGCGATTCAAATGCTCTCGATATTGCCGGTTAAAAATGTTTTGAACGGCGGCTCCGAGGGAAACGCCTTTCAAAGGCTCCACTCCAGCCCGGAAATCGAATGCGCTAAAGCCCGGTGTCGTTGTTTCATTAAAAATAGTTGAAATGCGATTCTGGTTATCCACAAATCTGCCGCGCACATCCGCCCACCAGTTTTCCCGCTCATAACGCACGCCCAACGTGGCTTCCAGCGGCGACACTTCTGCCAGCGGCTCATTCCAATCCAAATTTTGAGCATGTGTAAATGCGACACTGGTATTTACTTTCCAATATTTTAAAATATTTAATTCACTAAATAACTCAGCGCCCCATTGCATGGCGTTATTAATATTGGTAAAACGGCGGACATACATCGGTCCGGTCATCGAGCGAGCGCGAATGGTCGTATCCACTGCCGCAGTGATGTAATTACTTAAATGTGAATAAAATATACTTGAGCCAATACTAAAATGATTGGTTCTTTTTGAAATAGAAAATTCCATCTGATTATTTACTTCCGGTTTTAAAAATGGATTGCCCATATATTCATAAGGATCTGCGCCTACATTAAAATGATTAATAAAGCGTTCGATCATATTCGCTGTGCGGGTGCCGCGACCAAGGGCGAGTTGAAATGTCCAATCCGATTGCGTTTGATAGGTTGCCGAAGCCGTTGCGCCAAGTGTCCACTGGTCATCTGCATTTAAATCACCATATAAAGCTTGAAAATCAGCCGCCGGTTCCGCGATATTTGCCGTAGTTACATCCGCACGGACGCCTACTAAAAATGCCCATTTTGGATTTAAAAAATAACGTGCTTCCGCGAATGCGCCACCATTTTGAATCGTCGAATTTTGCCAGCTCGAAGACACCGTTGTCATTGGCATCGGCAGGGGTTCGCCCATCATATTACGCAACATGGTCATCGTGCCTTGCCCGTCGCGCCATAGATACCGATAATCTAATCCACTGTAAATCAGTACTTTTCTGCCCGGCATCAGCGTTGCTTCCACCCGTCCGCCGTAGGTTTCTGCCTTCACATTGGAAATCATTTCCATCATCATCGCATTCGGGCGCTTCAAATTGGACATGACATGATCTACGCGGGTGCCGTATGTCTTTGCCGTTACACTATATAATAATGGACTGATATTTTTATAATGATAATCCAATGAAAAAATATACGTATCATCGCTATCAGTATCCATTCCCAATCCTGCATGCAGTACATCTTTGCTAAATGCTTGACGCCAATTGGCTTGTATGCGTTGATTATTTTTAATATTATACCCTAATTTTACACTGTAGTCATAATTATTAAAAGAGGATGGAATTTCTGTACCATTGCCACTTTTATAATTTCCAAATTCTTTTAGTCCCCCATTTAATAAAAAATCAAAATTCCTGTTCGCACCATGTAATGAAATCTTGGAAACTTTAGAACCGCCATTTGATTCAAAACCCGCCTCCACATTGCCACCAACGCCCGATTCTTTTTGATAATCAAAGGTTTGTGTCACTACATTTACAATCGCGCCCATAGACGGACCATAGCGCATGCTAAACGGACCTTTAATTACTTCAATTTTTTCAATTTCCTCAGGATTAATATGCGTTGTGGTCGGATCCATCCGCGCCGGACAGGCGTGCGTGGTTTGCAAACCGCCATCATAAATTACATTAATTTGCTCATATTTAAAGGAGCGAAATACCGGATCCATTGCGTAGCCGCCTTTTTTTATGACACTAAATCCCGGAATATCATTAAACAAATCGCCCACATCGCGCGGCTGGCAGCATTGTTTATCCTGGTCACAAATTACATTCGACTGCGGCGCACAGTGCATCGGTTGGTCATTTACTAAAATTTGTTCTAATAAAATGGCTTTTGGGTGTAAAGAAATTTTAATTTTATCAAGATTGTTTACTGATTGTGTAATAATTTTATTTTCATATCCCAATTGCTGCGCTTCAATGATAAATTGCTCGGCAGTTATTACATTCGCTTCAAAAAAGCCGGCTTCATCGGCATAAGCAAAGCTTTCATTGATTTTTACAATCGCAAAAGGCACGCCTTTTTGTTCGGAATCATCCCAAATTTGTCCTTTCACAACAACTACATTTTGAGCATATAATATATTGAAAAATAAAAATATTATAGGAAATATAATTAACTTTTTCATGGCAATGAAATTAGAAGTCGGACGTCAGAAGTCGGACATCCAAGACGACATTTTTACAATAAACCAGCTTATTTTGAATGATTGGCACTCCAATTCTTTTGGTCTCCAATTCACCAAGTCGCTCCAGAAGGTGGGTGGAAAAAGGCATGTGCGAGCAGCAAATTCCAAAAGCTACGCTTATAAGTAATTGATTCTGAACGGCATTTCACAAACAAAGATGGTACCATTTCCTGTAAAAGCGGCATATCATATACCGCGCGGTTTTCTTCTTCACTTGTGGGATTGGGCACCTGCTTGCGTTGTTCTTCTTGCTGCTGCCGAAGTAAATGACTCAAATAACATTTACCATTGCAATGTAATTCGGGGCTCTTCTGATTGATGCAAAATGCTTTTGTAAAGGAGCCGTTTGACACATGATACCAAAAGTACAGGAAAGGCTTCCCGCCTGTGTGCAGGCAGATGGCAAGCACCATCGTTATTGAGAAGACTTTCCGTAACATGATATTACAATCGTTTAATTTTTAATTTATAACTAGATTTGATTCTAATCCGACTGCTTTTGGAAATAAAATGTTATTCTCCAAGTGAATATGCTCATGTAAATCCGCTTCAAATTCTGCCAAAAAACTAAATAAAACCCGATAAGTCGTGCAAGCATCCTCCGGGGGTGTAAAATCGCTGCTCAGGGTGCGAATGGTGCGCATTAGCTCACCCGCATCTTCATGCTCGGACTCCATCATGCGAATGGGATTTTCGACGGTGCCAAATGGAGGCATAATATTGTCTTTACTATTTACCAATTTCTTGATGTAAGGAAATAAAATATTTTCCTCTTTTAGTAAATGGGAAGTCAGTTCTGATGCCAGCGCCTGCCAATTATAAAAAATTTCTAAAGTTTCCGGGTGGCGCTTGCCGTGCACACGTGCGACTTTCTCTGCAAAAGCCGTAATTTCAGGAATCGCCTTGCGCACATACACATGGTGACGATTTACAATATAATCTGCCAAAAAGTCCGCCGACCAATCCTGGTAGCTGGTTTGCAATGCGGTTGGCTGCTGTTGCAAAGCTGCTAATTCCTGTTCTAACAGCACTATATCAATACCTTTTTCCTCACAAGTTTCCTGCAACGGACGTTTGCCACCACAGCAGAAATCAATGCCAAAACGCTTGAAAACGCCCGCCGTGCGGTAATCCTGCGCTACAATTTCTCCTATCGTTTGCTGACTCATAATCAATTCGTTTTACAATTAAAAGATAAAAGGATTTTTTTGTCTGATATAAAGTTCGGATTTTTATAATTTATTAAGCATAACAAATATCATCGCTGCTAAAAATCTTTGCGAATGGCAATCCAGCGAATACCCCACATCGGCACTAACACCCAGATAGTCAATGCACTAAGGGCAGCAACTATCCCTAAACTACTTCCTAAAAATTGCTGAAAAACCGCGCCGGTATAACCCATCAGTGCAGAAATATCGAGTTCTAATAATATAATAATTCTGGATAAATCAATCGGATTGAATAAGGACATGCCTAGCGAAGCAGTTTCCAATGGATAATCTCTGAAAATCATTAATAACAATAAAAATAGCCCATCATAAATCACGGCAAAAAATAACCAAGTTAAAATAGACAAGCCAAACCCCTTGATTTTGTTCTCATTACGCAGTGCAATTAAAAATGATATTCCGCTAAATATAAAAGATAATAAAATACCATTTAGTATCAAATTGAAAAAATGCCATATTTCATTGGAATTAAAAATACCATAAATGGTAAATGGAATGCCGATACCTAGTAATAAACTCAAGGATAATGATACTGCTACGCCGAGGTACTGCCCCCAGAAAATATCCCTGCGCCGAATGGGCTGCGCGAGCAATAACTCTATGAATTCCCGCGAGTTATAATAATACATGGTGCCAAACATGGTGGCGATGAGCGGACATAAAATGAGGATGACATTTAGTAAACTTATGACTACTTTTGCAACGTCTCCACTTAAAAATAATAAAGCGGCGCTAAATACTAAATAAAATGCAAAATAACTATAACTCCAGCGGCTGCGCAGGAGGTCAAATAACGAATATTTTAATATCTTTATCATGGGTTGATTGTTAGATGATTGACATTGCCGGTTTCAAACTTTTCTTTACATTTCCATTTAGCTGAAAGTGCACTTTCTCGCTTAAAATCTGAGCAATAGCACGTTCAACACTTGTTTCATGATATTGATGTAATAATTTCTTGATGGTACCTTGAAAATAAATTTTACCTTCGAGTAAAAAGACCACTTCATCAGCAATTTCCTCCACCAAACTCATGATATGCGTTGTAATTAGTATCATTTTTCCCTGTACGCGGGCTTCACAAATAAGCTCCCGAAAATGCAACATCGCCACCGGGTCCAAGCCATTGCTGGGTTCGTCCAATATTACAATCGGGCTATCATACATTAATGTTAATGTAAGATTCACTTTTTGCTTCGTACCACCGGAAAGGCTGCTCAGGCGCTTAGCAAGGTGCGGTTCTAAATTGAATAATTCAATGAAACGCTTGTCATTACTGGTTTTTCCACGCAAATCTTTGATAAAATCAATCAATTCCTGCACAGTTAAATTATCGGGAAAGCGCGCAATTTGTGGTAAATAATCAATCTGTGCGCGATAATTCCATTCACCTGCAATATTCTTGTTATTTACTTCAATCGTGCCACTGTCAGGCAGCACCATGCCGAGGATACTCTTAATCAGTGTGGTTTTGCCGGAGCCGTTCGGACCAAGAATGGCAATGACTTTGCCCGCTTGAGGCAGATCGAGATTCACGCCTTTCAGCACCTGATTTTTACCGTAGGATTTATATAAATTTTGAATCTTTATCATGGATTAAAATTTACAGGATTGAAGAATTATCAGAATTAACTTTAACTGGCATCATAAGCGGCTGATTGTCAAGCACATTTTCCGGGGTTAATACCGGACTGATTTTTTCTGCCAGATTTAATAAATCAATAAAAAAGCTGCGTAATAACACCATGGCTTCCGGTGCCTGGGTCAAGACAAAAGAAAACAGTTTAACGGGGCGGTGTGGCACATCGCCCAAACCATCATGATTCAAATCATAGCCGCTGTATTCACTCCAAAAATTATTGTTAAATGTATTGTTATTCACTTGCGAATTAACTATTAGATCAAGTGTGTTCGTCTGAAAATTATTTTTTGTAAAATTATTATCCAGACAGCCGCCGGTCATCTGCACTGCCCAGCCATTGCTCTGAAAATCATTATATTCATATTGAATTCGTGTCGCCCCTTCGAGGAAAATGCCGATGGTATTTTTGTAAAAAAGATTATCCCGGATTTTAGCATCATAAATTTCTTTCAATAATAATCCGTAAGCAGCTGCTCCCCAGTTCAATTCAAATACATTTTCAATCATATGAATTCTTTTGGAAAACATGACCGCTACGCCTGCACCATTGTCGCGGAAAGTATTACACGTATATTCATCATCATTGGAAAACATGAAGTGCAGCCCATAACGCACATTCTTTTCACTGTAATTATCCGTTATGATACTTTCATTGGTAAATTCTAAATAGATTCCGTCACGATGGCTTTTTGTAATATTATTTCGAATCATTAAGTGATGGGCATACCAGGCGTGAATGGCATTGCCAGAAGACGCTTCATCCGTGGCTTTGCCAATAACGGTGTTATTTTCGATGCGTCCATTGTTGCTCTTTTCGACATAAATTCCGAAGAAAGCATTATTAATTTTATTATTGCGGATTATAAAATTTTTACAATGCGCTAAACGAATTGCTGCCAGGTCTTTTAATTTGCTTTTACCGGCATTTTGCAATAACAATCCTTCTACGATTACACTATCAGCCCGGATGGTTAATATTTCAACTTTATCGTTCCCATCCAAAACCGGAAAATTTATTCCTTTAATAATCAATGCTTTATCCACTATTACATTTCCTTCTGAATAAATTCCCGGCTGGATGAGGACGGTATCACCTGGTTCGGCTAGCTGAATGGCGGCTTGCAGCGTAGCAACCGGACAAGTTTTGCAAACCTTGATTGCGCCTGCATAACTTGTTTGCAACCAGCTACTTATACATAATATAGCTATGAATGATTTTTGTAACATTGTTTACTAAGTTAGCCCCTCTAACTCCCCCAAGGGAAGAACCGGTGCTTTAAATTATTGGGTAGTGTTAAAAATTAACTGATTGATTGGTTGTATGTTTGCAAAAAAAGAAAAT
>CAZFBN010000181.1:0-9711 GCA_964517145.1 uncultured Saprospiraceae bacterium | reverse complement strand
ATTTTAATGCCAACATTTGGATTGAAATAATCATTTTTTAAATAATTGGACTTTATACCGAATTAGATGTTGACAAATTTCCCGCAGCTGTTCGCAAGTCTCCATCAACATTCAAACTGCCGATGCACACGGATTTGTTTTCAGTGAATAGCGACGTAGCATATCCGCGTGCATCTGCAAAAAATTTTATTCTGTATAAACGCTAATGTTTTAACTGGGTATTTTAAACTTTAGAACGTTCCTTTGTTCAAAAAAAATAAACGATCGCCTATGCAGCGCATTTTTACCGATCAGATGAATCGAACGATGGTAGTGACGTATCCGCCGCGACGGATTGTGTCGCTGGTGCCTTCGCAGACGGAGTTGCTGCATGCCTTGGGCTTGGAGGAAGCGGTGGTGGGCATTACCAAATTTTGTGTACATCCTGAAACATGGTTTCGCACGAAAACGCGCGTGGGCGGCACGAAGCAATTGCATTTGGACAAGATCGAGGTGCTGGCACCTGATTTGATTATCGGTAATAAAGAAGAGAACGACCGCAGCCAGATCGAGGCGTTAGCCGAAAAATTTCCAGTCTGGATGAGCGATATTCAAACTTTGGAGGACGCACTTGAAATGATAGCGCAGGTGGGAACGCTGCTGAATCGGGAAGCTGCGGCAAGCGCATTGAGAACTTCGATTGAGCAACAATTTGCACGCTTGGCAAAACCGGAAAGCATACTGCGGGCGGCATATTTTATTTGGCGAAAGCCATACATGGTTGCAGCGGGTTCTACGTTTATTGATAGCATGCTGCAAAGGGCTGGTTTTGAAAATGTATTCGGTGCTTTGAGTCGCTATCCGGAGGTGACACTGGAGGATTTGGCGAAAGCCAAACCGGATGTTATTTTACTATCGTCGGAACCTTATCCTTTTAAAAATGCACATTTGGAAGCGTTTCAGCGAGTTTGTCCGCTGGCTGTCGTACAATTGGTGGACGGTGAACTATTTTCGTGGTATGGAAGTCGGCTCTTGCAAGCGGCTTCGTATTTCCGCGATTTGCACAAGGGTTTTGTTGCTCATTTTAAACATAGACCATGAACAGGTTTTTATTCTTTTTTTGTATGCTTATCAACTTCCCGCATTTCCTTTTTTCACAAGAAAAGCAAGTGGCAGAGGATGTCATTCCAGGAAAGATACTTGTTTTATTACAATCGGAAGACGCTATTAAAAAAGTAATTTCAGCAGTTAATACCCAAAAAAAAACATTTGAACAAATCACTGCCTCCGAGTCATTGGGGCGCGTGCATGCCTTGTATTTACTGCATTTTGACCCTTCTACAACCGACGCAGCTCAGTTGCTGGCTGCCATTAAAAATCAAAAAGAGGTAATCGCTGCGCAATTTGATTATAAAATAGCGTTTCGTCAAACTCCGAATGATCCAAATTACACCCGCCAATGGGGCTTGGAACGCATCGGCGCACCTGAAGTTTGGAATTATACCACCGGCGGCTTGACTTCGCGCGGCGATACGATTGTAGCAGCCATTCTGGACGATGGATTTGATATAGAACATGAAGATTTAGTAAATAACTTGTGGCGCAATCGCTTTGAAATTCCCAATGATAACCTGGACAATGATAAGAATGGGTATGTGGATGATGTAAATGGCTGGAGTTTTGTAAATAACTCCAATGTGTATAATAAATCTTCGCATGGTACGTCGGTGGCGGGCATTCTTGGTGCACAAGGCGATAATAGCATTGGCGTGACGGGCGTTAATTGGCACATCAAATTGATGTTGCTGAACACAACGCGGGTAAGCGAAATCATCAGTGCATATGAGTATGTCATTGAGCAACGCAGGCGCTACAATGAATCGAATGGCGCGCAGGGCGCATTTGTGGTGGCTACCAATGCGTCTTTTGGGCAGGAACTGCGTTTTTGCTCAGAGCAGCCCGTGTGGGGCATGATGTACGATTTGCTCGGCGAGGTGGGCGTGCTTACAGGCGCCGGCACGGTGAATCGCGATTATGATGTGGATGCAGTAGGCGATATGCCAACTTCCTGCCCCAGTGATTACATTATTACATGTTTGAATATTACATCCGAAGGCCGCATCAGCAGCAGCAGCGGTTATGGCAAAGTGTCGATTGACGTGGGTGTTCCAGGCGATGGGTCTTATTCCACAAAAATATTTGACGGCTACGGCAGTTTTAATAATAACTCTGCCGCTGCGCCGCATCTCACGGGCGCTATCGCGTTGCTGTACAGCCTGCCGTGTGAGGGTTTGGCGGAAAATGCCTTGACCCAACCCGCAGAAACGGCGCTGATTATTCGCAATGCCATTCTGAATGGTGCCGAACCAATTGATGCCTTAAAGGATAAAACCGTGACGGGTGGCGTGTTGAATGTTTATCGAAGTCTGGAACAATTGCAAAATCAATGTGGCACTAAAACCGGTGACTTGGAAATTGTAAAATTATACCCTAATCCAGCTGATAATGAATTGATTATAGAATACGAAACACCCGATTTTGAAAATTATACCATTCGGATTTTTAATGCTTTAGGGCAAGTGATGTACCAAAAAGCGTTCACGCCGCCGCGTTTTTCATTTAAAAAAGAAACGGTGGATGTGCAAAATTGGGCAAGCGGATTTTATTTTTTGGTGATCGAAAAAGGGAAAACGCGCGTGCATCAAAAGTTTGTGGTGTATTAGACATACACAAATGGAGAAAGATTTCCGAGCGCATTAAAAAATAAGCAGTATTGGGAACAAATTTTTCTAAAAAAGCCTTTGATAGAAAAATAAATACCCTTATCTTTGCATCCGCTAATTGAGAAGGAACACACTTTTCTTTAGCAAATGCCAATAAAGATTGGTTCCGTAGCTCAATTGGATAGAGCATCTGACTACGGATCAGAAGGTTTAAGGTTCGAATCCTTACGGAATCACTACATTTCATTATTCATTGACAATTGTCAATTTGCAATTTAACGATCATGTCAAGAGTTTGTGAATTAACGGGGAAGCGCCCGATTTCAGGAAATAAAGTATCGCACTCGAATCGCAAGACGAGACGCCGCTTTTTGCCAAATTTGCAAAAAAAGCGCTTTTTTATACCAGAAACGGGTGAGTGGATTACGCTAAAGGTGTCGGCAAATGCAATCCGTACAATCAATAAAATTGGTTTGAGCGAATTCATTAGAAAAGCGAAGCAAAAAGGCACTTATACGGGCGTAGAAATTGAAAATCTTTAATTTTTATTGTAGCAATGGCAAAGAAAAGTAAAGGAAACCGCATTCAGGTGATTTTGGAATGCACCGAGCATAAAACATCTGGGCTGCCTGGAACTTCGCGTTACATCACGCAGAAGAATCGTAAAAATACACCAGACCGCATCGAACTGCTGAAGTACAATCCAATTATGAAGAAAAAAACCTTGCATCGGGAGATTAAGTAAGGGAACTTTTTTAATTTTGGGTGTGTTGTAAAGCAGAATTCAGTAACCTGATAAAATAATAATCCGTCATGGCAAAGGTATCAAAAAACGCAAGGGTTGCACAGCGTGCACAGAACGCAGGCTCCGGTAAAGACCATGTAAAGGTAATAAAGCCGATTAAAGACCCGAAAACAGGCAGATACACTTATAAAGAAGTGATTCTGCACAAAGATAAAGTGAAAGATTTTTTCGCTGATATGAAATAATCTGCTAAGATTCTTTCTTCAAAGAGGCTTTTCTCAACCGTAGGAAAGCCTCTTTTGTTTATTGCTGGATGTTGGTTATTGGATATTAGATATTGGAATTTGGATATTTTTTGTTGGTTTACAAGCTAATTTATAAATGCTACTCATCCAATATCTAACATCCAACATCTAATTTCCAAAATCCAAAATCCAATAACATGAGTTTTTTCTCCAAATTCTTCAGTTCTGAAAAAAAGCAAGACCTTGATAAAGGCTTGGAAAAAACCAAATCCAGTTTCCTGGGTAAACTCACCAAAGCTATTGCCGGCAAGACAACAGTGGATGAGGAAGTGTTGGATGAACTGGAAAATATTTTAATATCTTCAGATGTTGGACTTACAACGACCGTAAAAATCATCAACCGCATTGAAGCGCGCGTGGCTCGTGATAAGTATTTGAATACGAGTGAGTTAAATGAGATTTTGCGCGACGAAATTGTACAATTGCTCGCCGAAAATAACACGCAGGATGTAGAAGATTTTACCATTCCAACCGAGCCAAAGCCTTATATCATCATGGTGGTGGGCGTAAATGGTGTTGGGAAAACCACAACGATTGGAAAGCTGGCAAATCAATTC
This sequence comes from uncultured Saprospiraceae bacterium, assembly GCA_964517145.1. Taxonomy (GTDB): domain Bacteria; phylum Bacteroidota; class Bacteroidia; order Chitinophagales; family Saprospiraceae; genus JADJNW01. The sequence continues at coordinate 5,402 of CAZFBN010000181.1, read as the reverse complement.
CAACAACAAGGTAAAAAAGTGCTGCTGGGTGCGGGCGATACCTTCCGCGCAGCAGCGGTGGATCAGCTCAAAATTTGGTCCGAACGGGTAGGCTGCGACTTTTTTAGCAAAGGTATGAACACCGACCCGGCTGCCGTTGCTTATGAAACAACCCATAAAGCCGTAACCGAAAACTTTGATGTGGCGATTATTGACACCGCAGGTCGCTTGCATACCAAAACGGGCTTGATGAATGAGTTGAGTAAAATCAAACGCTCCATCAGCAAGCGTTTTGAAACGGCGCCGCATGAAGTAATCCTGGTGCTCGATGCTACCACCGGTCAGAATGCCATTGAACAAGCCAAACACTTCACCGAAGCGACCGACGTGACCGCGCTGGCGCTCACGAAGCTCGACGGCACGGCTAAAGGTGGCGTAGCAATTGGTATTTCCGATCAATTCAAAGTGCCCATCAAATATATTGGGGTAGGAGAGGGGATTCACCAATTGCAGGTTTTTAATAAACGAGCTTTTGTGGATTCGCTGTTTGATAAATAATAGGCGCACAATTAACTTGTGTTAAAGTGTTACTTTTTCCAACAATTTGCGTTATAAGAACGAAAAAATTTGTATTTTCACCCAAAATGAATCAAATCGGTAAGAATGAAAAAGCTGATGCTACAAAAATTATTCAATGTAGTTGTTTTCACTAGTCAGGTGTGGATAGGTTTTGCACAAAATTACACGGCATATAACCAACCGAATTATAATACTGCAAATAATAATTACAACCAAGCCATTGAGTCGGGGTCGGCAGTTTATTACGCCGATTATTTACATGGGCAAGCCACTGCTATGGGCGAAATTTATAATAAATACGAGCTGACCTGCGCCCATAAGTATCATCCAAAAGGCACTTTATTAAAAGTGACCCGCCTGGATAATGGTAAAGCTGTGACGGTAAGAGTAAATGATAAAGGCACTTTTCCACAAGATGTTGTCATCTCGGTGTCAACGGCGGCTGCCATGGAACTAGAACTGTTAAAAACCGGAAAATCGGCAGTAAGCGTGGAAGTAGTAGGCACATCGAGCCTCAACCCAGTCAATCCAAATCGGGAAAGCCTCGTGGCGCGGGATGCCATTGCGCATCAGTACAGCACTAACGCTTATAATGTCACTTCATCTGCCCCTGCTGCGGGCGACCGGCTCACCCCAAAAGGTGGTAGCGGCGTCGCTTTCCAATGGGACAACGTGCAGGCAAAAGGCACTGCTACCAGCAATGAAGTACCGGCGGCATATAATATAGGAAATCGTACTAATATGAATACAACTGCAACCGGTTACGGTATTCAAATTGGTTCGTATGGCGTATATGACAATGCAGATCGTCAAATCAATAATTTGCGAAATGCCGGTGTAAATAATGCTTTTGTAAAAGAAAGCGTGACAGCGAATGGCACTAGATTATTCCGGGTAGTGATAGGAACTTTTGCTTCACGCACGGAAGCACAGGATTACTTGCAAGGGCTTCGGAATCAATACGTTGCAGATGGAATTGTGGTAGATTTGAGTAAATAAAAGAAAATAGGACACTGATTTTTATGATATAGTAAGATCATTTAGGACTAAAAATCATAACAAATCCTCCTACCATTAATAATCAGTGTCCTATTTTACTCCATTTCCACCACCAAATCCCCCTGTTCTACCAGCGTCTTCTCTTTCAAATGAATTTTCTTTACGGTACCAGCTTTCGGCGCCGTCACTGTACTCTCCATTTTCATCGCTTCAATGATAAATAATGGCGCATTGGCACTTATTACATCGCCGGTTTTTACTAATATGCGTGATAAATTACCTTGTAATGGTGCCCCAATTTCATTTACTTTCTCTGCTTTTTGGTGAATAATGGCTGTAACTTTTTGTTTTTTGTCCCGCACCGAAATGGAGCGCATTTGCCCGTTCAATTCAAAAAACACCACGCGCATGCCCTGTTCATCGGGTTCAGTGACGTTTAAATATTTGACCAGGATATTTTTACCTTTATCCAGATTGATTAATATTTCTTCATTATGTTTTAACCCGTAAAAAAAGACGGGCGTCGGCAAATTGCTAATTTCGCCGTGATCTTCCATGTGAGCATGGTATTCTTCATACACTTTTGGGTACAATTTGTAAGATAAAAAGTCGTTGATACCCAATTGATTACCAAATTTCTGGCGAAACTCTTCCATTTCCTTTCCAAAATCCACGGGCTTCAGGTGTGCCTCAGGTCGGTCGGTATAATGTGGCTCATCTTTCAGTATAATCTTTTGAATATCAGCCGGAAAGCCGCCTTCCATTTGCCCCAGATCGCCGCGCATCAGTTGCTTCACGCTATCGGGAAAAGCCAGCGATTGCCCGCGTTGCAGAATATCCTCTTTCGTCAAGCCGTTGGCAGTCATAAAGAGCGCCATGTCGCCCACTACCTTTGAAGAAGGAGTTACTTTTACAATATCACCAAATAACTGATTGGCTACCTTGAAGTTATGCTTGACTAATTCAAATTGATCTTCCAAGCCCAAAGATCGCGCCTGTGGACGCAGGTTGGAATATTGCCCGCCAGGAATCTCATGCTCATACACATCCGCCGAGCCTGCGCGCAAATCCGATTCAAAGGGATAATAATAACGCCGCACCGCTTCCCAATAAGCAGAATATGCGTTAAGCGATTGTAAATCAATGGGATGCTCGCGCTCTTGGCGTTGCATCATGGCTACAACGGAATTAAAATTCGGCTGCGACGTTAAGCCCGACATCGAACCAATCGCCACGTCAATCACATCCACGCCTGCTTCAATCGCTTTTAAATAAGTCGCCGCCTGAATGGACGCTGTATCATGCGTGTGTAAATGAATCGGAATATTTATTACATTTTTTAATTCTTTTATTAAAATTTCAACCGCATACGGTTTTAATAAACCCGCCATATCTTTTATTGCCAGAATATGTGCGCCTTCATCTTCCAAACGCCGCGCCAAATCCAGATAATATTGCAAATTATATTTCGGGCGATTCGGATCCAAAATATCGCCGGTGTAACAAATGCAAGCCTCGGCAATCGCATCTGTCTCCTCGCGAACCGCGCGAATGCTGGTTTTCATCGCTTCGATCCAGTTCAACGAATCAAAAATTCTGAATAGATCAATACCCGATTTTGCCGCTTGTTCTACAAATTTGATAATCAAATTGTCGGGATAAGCCTTATAACCCACTGCGTTCGAGCCGCGAAATAACATTTGGAATAAAATATTCGGAATCGCTTTGCGCAATTCTTCCAGACGCTGCCAGGGGTCTTCCCGCAAGAAGCGCATTGCCACATCGAAGGTCGCGCCACCCCACATTTCCATTGAAAACACATCCTTAGCGTGGTTTTTGGCAAAACTTTCTGCTACTTGCAGCATATCATAAGTCCGCATGCGCGTGGCGATCAAGGACTGGTGCGCATCGCGGAAGGTCGTGTCCGTGTATTGAATTTTGGGTTCGTTTTTGAGCCACTCAACAAATTTTTCGCGACCTAATTCCTGGAGTTTGTTCTTGGTGCCTGCCGGATAGGGGGCAGCTTTGTCAAACGCAGGAACGACGGGCTTTACAAAGACCATGCGCGGGTCAATAAATGGCACATCGGAGTTGGCATTGACCACTACTTCTGCTAAATAACGCAAAATTTTTGTACCTCGATCCTGCCAATTGGGCGGCGTGAGCAATTGCGGATTGTCTTTGATAAAATTAACCGTGGCTTTGCCCTTATAAAAAGTTTCGTTGCGTAATAGATTGAGTAAGAAGCCGATATTGGTTTTAACACCCCGTACTCGAAACTCCCGCAATGCCCGATGCAAGCGCTGCGAAGCGCCTTCCATCGTGCGTCCCCAAGCAGTCACCTTCACCAGCATACTATCAAAATACGGCGAAATCCGCGCGCCCGCATAGGCGCTGCCCGCATCCAGTCGAATGCCCATGCCGCTCGCGCTGCGATATGCAATCAAAGTGCCATAATCGGGTTTGAAATCGTTGAAAGGGTCTTCGGTCGTAATACGGCACTGAATCGCATAGCCACTTATTTGAATATCTTCCTGGCTCTTAATGAAGATGGTAGGGTGATCCAAGCGATATCCTTCGGCAATCAGGATTTGCGAACGCACCAAATCAACGCCCGTCACCTCTTCCGTGATCGTGTGCTCCACCTGAATGCGCGGATTCACTTCGATGAAATAAATCTGCTCATTTTCCACCAAAAACTCGACCGTACCGGCGTGGCTGTACTGCACGGCTTTAGCCAAACGCAGCGCGTATTCGTACAATTTTTCTTTGGTTTCGGGACTCAAAGTCACGGCGGGCGCGATTTCTACCACTTTTTGAAAACGCCGCTGCACCGAGCAGTCGCGTTCGTACAAATGCACGATATTGCCATGCTTGTCGCCCAGAATCTGCACTTCGATATGCTTCGGATTTTCAATGAATTTTTCCAGAAAAACCGTGCCGTCGCCGAATGCCGTCTTCGCTTCGCTACTTGCTTCCTTATATTCTTTTTTCAATTGATTTTCATCGCGTACCACGCGCATTCCGCGACCGCCGCCGCCTGCCGCTGCTTTGATAATCACTGGAAAACCAATGCGTTGTGCTTCTTTGAGTGCGATTTCCTCGTTTACCAAAGGCTCCCGACTATCCTCAATCATCGGCACTTCCAAGCGACGCGCCAATTCTTTTGCCGCCACTTTGTCTCCTAATTGCTCCATGACCTCGGGCTCAGGTCCAATAAAGGTGATATTTTCCTCCCGGCAACGCCGCGCAAACTGCACATTTTCACTCAAAAAGCCATAGCCTGGATGAATCGCGTCCACTTTATTTTCCCTTGCTACGCGCAGGATTTCCTCGATATCGAGGTAAGGTTTGAGCGGGTCATTGTCAGCGCCGATCTGGTATGCCTCGTCCGCCTTGTAGCGATGCAGCGAGTAGCGATCTTCGTAGGTATAAATCGCCACGGTGCGCAAATCCAGTTCCGACGCGGCACGCAGCACGCGAATGGCAATTTCGCCGCGATTGGCAACTAACAGTTTGTTGAAACGTTTTACGGAAGTCATTTTTTAGATGTCAGATTTTGAAATGCCAGATGCCAGACGTAGGACATCTGCTTCTCTATGAAATGCAATCGTTCGCAATGGGTTCAATTTGGCGACGTCGTGCGTACTTCCAAGTTTGTACTTCCAACTTTTATTTGGGTAGGATTGCAAAGCTAACCCTTTCAAGGGAAAGTTAAGAAAAATTTGTGAAATTGATTTGGAGCTACATACTCACCAATCTTTCTAAAAAATCTTTTGTTTTGATTACTTCTATAATTGGGAAGTTAGTGCTTTTAAGAATGTTATAATGTTTATCATCTGTAA
>CAZFBN010000180.1:0-9754 GCA_964517145.1 uncultured Saprospiraceae bacterium | reverse complement strand
AATTTAACCTTTCTTTTTTCCCTAGCATTACTTGTTTAGTTCTACCTAAATTTTTTGCTGTTATCGAATTTTGAATTAATCGCTAAATTGAAGAAAAATAGTATTACTGATAATGATTTTATAAAATGGATAAATGAAGTTGATAAATATAAAATGCTGCCATCTTATGAATCCTTATTAACAAGGAAATTAAGGTCATGTCCTAGTTGCACTTCTTTAGTATATTCAAACTATGGAGATATTCGAGTAATCACAATGTCTGATATTTTGGAATTCCATTTACAAAACTCACCAAAAAAACATGAAGAGCATATATTTTTATCAATAATGAGTTCCTTTGATGTAAAAACGGAATTAGAAGATAAATTAATAAAAATTAAAGAATGCAAAAAAGAATTAAATATAGAGAAGATGAAAATACCGTTAATACATGTATGCAACTCGTGTAATTTTGGATGGCCGATATATTTTGAGGTAAAAAATAATTTACCCAAGAAGTATGAATTTGCTACTAAAAAGCAATTATTTGACCTAACTGGTTTTATCAATGGATTAATACTCCTTGAAGCAAAAGACGAAATTCAATTCATAAAAAATCATATAGAATCTGTAAGGAAAATTCTAAATAACTCTATTGATCAATTATCAAATTTAGAAAAAAGACTGCAAATAGGCGATATAGAAGGTTCAATTGATTTATTGTTTGAATTTACTAAATCAGATAGTTTTTTTCATCAAACAGCTATTATTATAAAATCTAGATATTTCACTCTTAATCGCTCTAATCAGATGGGGGTTATATCGGACAAAGAATACTTTAATGAAATGGAAGCAATAGGTAGAAGTATTTTAGACCTTATGAATACATTTAAACAGTATCAAAGATTTGAATAGAAATAAAACAGTGAACAAACGCTTCTTGATAATTGCTCCTAAACATTGTAAAATCGGGAAGTGTAACTTTAGCAGTAATAAAAAGCCGCACTTACCTTTCCCCTACGCTTTTGAATTGCTCGAGCGCCCGGATTTTTGTATCTTTGTGTACCGCACTTAATAAAAGGTATGAAATTTGTAGATGTAAAGAACGATGTCGCGTTTCGGAAGATATTCAGCAACTACGATCATGCCTAAAACTAAAGGTGACTACTTCATTTGATAAGCAAGGAATTACAGCTTCGGAACATCACACTTTGTTTCTATTTTATCCATAACTCCCGTTAAATTACAATAAAAAAAGGTCGAAGGAGCAAGTCCCTCGACCCGGGGGTAAATAAATTATTTACCATTTGTCCAATCTTTATAATCTTGTTGCAACTAGGCAACCAATTCTTCGGTAAGATTGCGAGAAGACGTTGCATTCACTGTCAAATCAAAGCGATCTGCATTCATCACCTTGTTCCAGGCTGCTACAAAATCCCGCACAAATTTCTCCTGCGCATCGGAAGCGCCATATACCTCGGCAATGGCGCGGAGTTCAGAGTTGGAACCAAAGATCAGGTCCACCCGCGTGCCCGTCCACTTCAGTTCGCCGGTTTTGCGGTCGCGCCCTTCAAATACTTCCTGTGCGTCGGTCGTTGCTTTCCAGGTGGTGCCCAGGTCCAGCAGATTTGCAAAGAAGTCGTTGGTCAGCGTTTCCGGGCGTTTGGTGAAGACGCCGTGCTGCGATTGATCGAAATTGGTATTCAACACGCGCATGCCGCCGAGCAGCACCGTCATTTCCGGCGCAGTCAAGGTCAGCAGTTGTGCTTTGTCCACCAGCATTTCCTCAGCCGGGAGGGGATATTGAGCGTCTTTATAATTGCGGAATCCATCGGCACGTGGCTCCAATACGGCGAAAGCGTCCACATCGGTTTGCTCCTGCGAAGCATCGGTGCGTCCCGGCGTGAACGGTGCGGTGATGTTGTGACCCGCATTTTTCGCTGCCTGCTCGATGCCTGCACAGCCGCCCAACACGATCAAATCCGCCAAAGAAACGCGCTTGTTACCAGTCTGAATGCTGTTGAATTCTTTTTGAATGCTTTCCAAAACATCCAGCACTTTTGCCAATTGCGTCGGATTATTTACTTTCCAGAATTTCTGCGGTGCCAGGCGAATGCGTGCCCCGTTGGCACCCCCGCGCTTGTCGGAACCCCGGAAGGTCGAAGCCGATGCCCAAGCCGTAGAAACCAGTTCTGCAACGGTCAATCCCGACGCCAAAATGTTGGCTTTCAATGCGGCAATATCCTGATTGTCAATCAATTCGTGCGTAACCGCTGGAATCGGGTCTTGCCAGATCAATTCTTCTGCCGGTACTTCGGGTCCGAGATAGCGAGCTTTGGGTCCCATATCGCGGTGGGTCAATTTGAACCACGCGCGCGCAAACGCATCGGCGAATTCATCGGGATTTTCCAAAAAGCGTCTTGAAATTTTCTCGTAAGCCGGGTCGAAACGCAAAGAAAGGTCGGTGGTCAGCATCATCGGCTGATGGCGCTTCGCGGGATCGTGTGCATCCGGTACCAAGCCAGCACCCGCGTCGCCCTTGGGTTTCCACTGGTGCGCACCGGCGGGGCTTTTGGTTAATTCCCATTCAAAACCAAAGAGGTTTTCAAAAAAGTTGTTGCTCCATTTTGTCGGCGTGGTCGTCCAGGTCACTTCCAGACCACTGGTAATCGTGTCGCCCGCATTGCCTTTGCCGTAGGTATTTGTCCAACCCAATCCTTGCTCCTCAATGCTTGCACCGGCAGGTTCCCGACCTACATATTTGCTGGGATCAGCCGCACCGTGCGTTTTACCAAAAGAGTGTCCACCGGCAATCAAAGCTACGGTTTCTTCGTCATTCATCGCCATGCGACCAAAAGTTTCGCGGATGTCTTTCGCTGCTGCAATCGGATCAGGGTTACCATTCGGACCTTCGGGATTCACATAAATCAAGCCCATTTGAACCGCCGCCAACGGATTTTCCAAATCGCGATCACCCGAGTAACGCTTGTCGCCCAACCATTCGGTCTCCGAACCCCAGTAAATATCCTCTTCCGGTTCCCATACATCCTCGCGACCACCAGCAAAACCGAAAGTCTTGAAGCCCATAGATTCCAACGCGCAGTTGCCCGCCAGGATCATCAGGTCTGCCCAGGAAATCTTCTTGCCATATTTTTGTTTGATGGGCCACAGCAACAGACGCGCCTTATCGAGGTTGGCGTTGTCGGGCCAGCTATTCAAAGGTGCAAAGCGCTGCGTGCCAGAACCCGCGCCACCTCTGCCGTCGCCGATGCGGTAGGTGCCTGCACTGTGCCAAGCCATGCGAATGAAGAGCGGACCGTAATGCCCAAAATCAGCGGGCCACCAGTCTTGCGAAGTGGTCATCAATTCATAAATATCTTGCTTCACCGCCTCCAGATCAAGCGATTGGAAAGATTCCGCGTAGTTGAAATCCGCCTCCATTGGGTTAGAAAGATTCGAGTTTTGACGCAGAATGTTCAGTTTCAATTGATTGGGCCACCAATCGCGGTTGGAAGTACCCCCGCCTGCGGTGCGCTTGAGCATGCCACCAGTAAACGGGCATTTGCTCGCGGTGTTTTCATCGTTTACATGCAGGGCATTGGTGTTTTCTGCCGCATACGAATGTCCATTTCCATTATTTTCCATGTGCTGGTCTATTTAGTTGATTTAACGGAAGATATTTACATGAATTATTTTTAATTTTTTATTGATTTATTTACCGAGTTATTAAAATTTGGCAAATTCTTCACTTTTCAAACTGAAGAAATGATTGTTAATGCTTTAATTGAGAGATTGTAGGGAATGTTTTCGATTTTGTTCAGCAAAAATAATCAATTCAACGATATTAATCAAACTGATAGTTTTTATCTTGTGATAGATTTTGTTGATGTAGATCAGGCTTTAGCCTGAGGAGTGATTTTTTATTTGAACGACCTTTTAAACAACCTGAAGGTTGTTGGACGAAAGGCAGCCTAAAGGCTGCAATACAATGAACTTACAACAACTCGAATACATCGTTGCCGTTGACAACCATCGCCATTTTGCGCGGGCAGCAGAAGCTTGTTTTGTGACGCAGCCCACGCTGAGCATGATGATCCAAAAATTGGAAGATGAGCTACAAGTGCGCATTTTTGATCGGAGTCGCCAACCCGTAGAACCTACAAAAGCCGGCGTATTATTGATCCAGCAAGCGCGAAAAATCCTGAATGAGTCGCGCCGGATGCAGGAAATTGTACTGGAACTGAACGAGCGCACCGCCGGGCGTTTGAATATTGGTATTATTCCAACCTTGGCACCGTATTTATTGCCGTATTTTGTGAAGCCTTTGCTAGAGCAACATCCTGATTTAGAGGTACATATTGAAGAAATGAATACGCAAGCGATCACAGAAAATCTAAAAAGCGAGCAGATTGATGTGGGCATTCTAGTCACGCCTTTGCAGGAAAGCCATTTGCAGGAATTGCCGCTGTTTACCGAGCGTTTTTTTGCGTATGTTGCGGATAGTGAAAAGATTTATAAAAAAGAGTACATCTTGCCTAAAGACTTGGATTTGAATCGCTTATGGATATTGGAAGAAGGGCATTGCTTTCGCACGCAAGTGCTGAATTTGTGTGAAATTCGTCGTGATTTTCAGGCGGAAGGGCGCTTTAAAATTGCCGCCGGTAGCTTTGAAACCGTGATGAATCTGGTAGATAATTATGGTGGATTGACCATCATTCCTGAATTGGTGGTTTTAAAAATGTCAGAAGAAAATCGAAAAAGATTAAAATCCTTTTCCGCGCCCGTGCCTGTGCGGCAGGTGAGTTTGGTAGCTTTGGATTCTTTTCCTCGACAAAAATTATTACAGGCGTTGCAGCAGGAAATATTACAATCTTTACCGGAATCGTTGAAAATCAAGCATAAATCAGAGCGGAAAATTAATATATGATATTCGTGCTGTGGTTTTGTCCAGAGGCTTTTAGTTAATTTTACACGAAGTTGTGAACCTATTTCCCATCTAAAAGTGTTGAGGCAAAGTACAAGCAAAAAACACCCACATGAGTCAACAACGTAGTCAAACCTTCATCATCCTCATTTTAGGGGCGCTTACCATGATCGGTCCCTTTTCTATTGATATGTATCTGCCTGGTTTTCTGGCTATTGCAAAGGATTTGGGCATCACCATTGCAGAAGTACAACTTTCTTTAGCCAGTTTTTTTGTAGGCTTGGCGCTGGGGCAGTTATTTAGTGGTCCCATCACCGATCGGTTTGGACGCAAAAAACCATTATATATTGGACTCAGTCTTTACATGCTGGCATCACTTGCCTGCGTTTTTGCACCAAATGTGGAAACACTCATTGCGCTGCGTTTCGTGCAGGCGTTGGGTGGCAGCGTGGGTATGGTGGTGGCGCGGGCAGTCGTGCGCGACTTGTACGCACCGGAGGAAATGGCGAAAATCTTTTCGATGTTGATGTTGGTGATGGGCGTCGCGCCAATTGTAGCGCCATCTTTGGGCGGTTTGCTGGTGGCAAGCGTGAGTTGGCAGGCTATTTTTCTGACTTTGACGGGCATTAGTGGGCTTATTTTGTTAGGAATGTACCTGGGGCTACCGGAAACCAAAGCATACGACGCCTCGATTTCATTACATCCGGTAAATGTTTTTAAAGATTATATTAATATCATTAAAAACCGACAATTCCTGACTTACACGCTGGTGAGCGGCATTTCCGGGGCGGGTATGTTCGCGTATATTTCGGGATCACCGTTTGTATTTATAGAATTACATCATGTACCGGAAGCGACTTTCGGAATTATATTTAGTGCCAATGCCTTTGGTTTGATTATGGCGGGGCAAGTTAATCGACTGGTTTTGAGGCGATTCAGTACCGTACAAATTGTAAAATTCGTCAATGCAGCGCAATTAATTTTTGGACTATTATTGGTATTTTATGCTTTTACTTACTGGGGCGGTTTACCGATGTTAATAACTTTGATTTTTCTTTACATGTCAACACTCGGATTTTTATATCCCAACTCCGGCGCACTGGCAATGTCGCCTTTCGGACGCAATGCCGGCGGGGCTTCCGCGCTGTTGGGGTCTTTGCAATTTGTAATATCAGCCGTGGTAGCAGGGTTGGTCAGTGCGTTTGATAATGGAACAGCTTTACCGATGACTGGTGGCATGGCTATTTGTAGTTTATTGGTTTTTATCATATTACAAATATCGGCAAAGAGTAATAAAAAGTCCGTGAACCAAATCGAAGCAAAACAACGAGAAGCAGTTACGGCTTCCTAAACAAAGTAGCGACTTAAGATGTAAATAAATGTAACAAACGCCTGGAAATCAAACCATTCATGCAACAACTTATCGCTGATTCGATTCAATTGCTGCAACAATTGATCGCTACGCCGTCCTTCTCGCGCGAGGAAGCCGATACGGCTATGATTTTGGCAGATTTTTTTCACCAACGTAATATTCCGACTTTTCGTAAGGGTAATAATATTTGGGTGCAGAATTTACATTTTGATGTAAATAAACCTACGCTTTTATTAAATTCCCATCATGATACGGTAAAACCAGTAGAAGGCTGGATGCGTCATCCTTTTCAGGCAAAAATAGAAGATGATACATTATATGGCTTAGGCAGTAATGATGCAGGCGGGGCGTTGGTATCGCTCATTGCCACATTTTTAAATTTTTACGAAAAAGAAAATTTGCCATATAATATCATCATGGCGGCTACGGCGGAGGAAGAAATCTCCGGGGCGCACGGCATCGAATATTTGTTATCAGATTTGGGTAAAATTTGGGCAGGAATTGTCGGCGAACCCACGCAAATGCGCATGGCAATTGCCGAAAAAGGCTTGATGGTGGTGGACGCTGAAGCGCGTGGCAAAGCTGGACACGCCGCTCGCAACGAAGGCGAAAATGCGATTTATAAAGCTTTACAAGATGTGCAATGGATTCAAAATCAAGAATTTGAAAAAGTTTCTGACCTGCTTGGACCCGTAAAGATGACCGTCACGCAAATTCACGCCGGCACGCAGCACAATGTCGTCCCTGACCTTTGCAAATTTGTCATTGATATCCGCACGAATGAATGTTATAGCAATCGTGAAATTTTTGAAATATTACAACAATCTTTACATTCGGATGTAAAAGCCCGCTCTTTTCGTTTGAATTCTTCCTGGATTGACCTGGAGCACCCGCTCGTACAAGCAGGACTGGCGCTGGGTTTGGACTATTTTGGCTCGCCTACCTTGTCCGACCAGGCTTTAATGAATTTTCCCACTTTAAAAATCGGTCCCGGCGACTCCGCGCGCTCGCACACGGCGGATGAGTTTATAAAATTGGAGGAAATTGAGCAGGGTATTCAAGGTTATATTGAATTGTTAGAAAAACTGGCGGAAGAACTGAAAAAGGTGTAAATTCGTTTTATAAATAAAAAATGATGAGCGCTATGCAAATTCGGGAAGAACTGCACCGTATTATTGAAATTGCGGACGACCGCATGGTAACGGCGGTATATGCGATGATGCAAAATTATTTACAAAATGATGATTCCATTGTTGCTTATTCAACTTCCGGCGAGCCATTGACGCGTTCTGAATTTATCAATCAAGTGAATACCGCTTACGAAGCAGCCAAGCAGGGCAAAGTAGTGACAAGCGAAGATTTATTAAAAGAAATGGAGCATTGGTAAGCGATGAAGCAATATACCGTTGTTTGGTCGCAGGCTGCCACAGATGCCTTGCATGATATTCATGATTTTATAAAACATGATTCTCCGCAAGGCGCTAAAAAAGTGACGCAAGAGTTAGTAAAATTAGGGCAATCATTAGAAATATTTCCAATGCGTTATCCGCTCGAGCCAATTTTGGCGGAAGAAAGTGTTCAATATCGTTTTACAGTCAAATGGAATTACAAATTGATTTATACCGTAGAAGAAACGCAGGTTTTTATTGTACAAATTTTTGATACCAGGCAGTCGCCGGAGAAATTAAAAATCTAAATAATTTATGTCCCTCGCAGAAGTCAAAAATAAATTACATCAATTGGTAGTAGAGACCAACGATCCTGAAATCTTGGCAGAAATTGAATCCTATTTTGAAGCATTGTTACAGCAATCGGATTGGTGGGAAGTGCTTTCTGAAAAGGAAAAAATGCTGATTGAACAGGGGCAAAGCCAATTAGATAAAGGCGAAGGCATTCCGAATGAATCGGTGCAAGCGGCTGCTAAACAATTATTACAAAATGGTTCCACAAAATGAATCAAGTCATTTGGTCGCCGGTAGCACAGGATGCTTACCTCGCTACGCTAGCCTTTTTGATGAAAGAATGGTCTTTGGATGTTACGGTTGAATTTGATACTAAAGTAGATAAGTTAATTCAGCGTTTACAACAATTCAAACATTTTTGTCCTCCTTCCCAGCTTCACCGAAAACTTCGTCGTTGTGTCATTAATAAACAATCTTCTTTAGTCTATCGCATAAAAGGCGATGTTATTGAAATTGTATCCTTTTTTGATAATCGAAGCAATCATCTTTTTTAGTGCCTCTGCGCGCTCGCATACGGCGGATGAGTTTATAAGATTGGAGGAAATTGAAAAGGGGATCGCGCTGTACGTAAAATTATTAGAAAATTTAGCAAATACTATTATTTTGGATCATAAAATTTAATTTCGGGTATAAAATCAAAGTCTTTTTTATTTTCGGTGTAAAGTTTGTAATGATTGGAAATGGCAGTCGCTGCTATCAATGCGTCCGGAATTTTAGGACGGTGAGAAAGGCTGTAATTCAACATGATACCATTAAAAATCAGGGAAATTTCTTTAGTAAGATAGCAAGTCTGAAAAGCTTCCAAAATCTTTCGAGTAGTAGGAAATTCAGATGCTCTGGCTCCAAAATAAATTTCGGCATGAGTAATAATACTCAAAGCGATATTATCCGAACCAATTGTCTGTAAGCGATTTTTGATTATTACATTTCCACGTAATAGTTCTATTATGATATTGCTATCACATAAAATTATTTCATTCTTTGCCATGCTTCGGAGCGGATTTTGTCAAGTGTCATGTCCCGGTCTTGCCACATGCCGAAAGCCGCTTCAATGGGATCGTATAGCCTTTCTGTTTTTGTAATAAACTCAATGCTGATGCCAAATTTATTTTCGATGGCTTCTTCCACTGCTTCGGGAGTTTCAAATTCGTTGATAATTTTTTCTGCGCTAATGCCTGGCTCCTCCACGTCATCGCTTGCTTGATTTGCCCTAGCCGCTTCTTTTTTCTTTGTAATATAATCCAATGCCAGCCATATAATGACTAAAAAACTTACTAAATAAAGCGCTAACATTTGCTTATCCGCCAGTACCAACACCTTATCTCCAGGCTTCACGGCTTCCCGCTCCAAAATATCCGCAATTTCTTTGGGCTTTTGCGTTTTTTCGATGTCGATAGCTATGGTTTGCATAAAATCAGCGTTTACGATGCTAACAAAAATAAGAAAAATTACGTTCGCGCACAACAATATCTATTGTAGTTCCCCATTTCTTCCGACCTTCGCGCCGAACGTTGTGTTCAGGTGTTTTAGTGTTAATGTCCGTTCTAACCTGCACCCAAACACCATCGCACCCAAACACCATCGCACTTAAACACCAAAACACAATAACACTCAAACACCATCGTACATGAAGTTGTGGCAAAAAGATTATACCGTCCACGCGGACATCGAGGCGTTCACCGTCGGGCGCGACCGCGAAATGGATTTATATCTGGCAAAATATGATGTGTTAGGCTC
>CAZFBN010000179.1:0-9899 GCA_964517145.1 uncultured Saprospiraceae bacterium | reverse complement strand
CTCTAACCAGATCACCTTCAAAACCGTACAAGTGCAATGAACATTCACCGAAAGGACTCGTTTTTGTAAAGTTGTATTTAATTATATCAACAATTGTCAATAGTTAATGGAAGCATGGTTGGATTATTTGGGCTATGTAGCAGGTGCTTTTACAACAAGTTCGGTGTTGCCTCAGGTGATTAAAACTCTTCGAACCAAAGACGCAGACGATGTAGCCATCAGCATGTATGTGGTATATTTGTTTGGCATCATTCTTTGGATTTTCTATGGTTTTGCACGAGAAGATTGGTCCATTATTATTACGAATGGCATTACCTGCTTGCTAAACATTGTCATGTTGATTTTAAAAATAAAATACAGCGGTGCTGCACAAGAAAAGCCAGCCACAAAAGCGGCTTAGTAAAATTATAAAACGAATTGATGTAATAAAAAGACAGCATTATTACATTATAAAAATCTAAAAAGTAAATAAATTGGGTTGCAATTTTAGGCATTATAGCCGGTATGCTTACAACGGCAATGGTGATTCCTCAAGTCATTAAAACCCTGAAAACGAAAGAAGTAGAAGACGTAGCACTGGGCACCTTTATTACTGCCTCTATCGGGATTGCCTTATGGATTTTATATGGTATTTACAAATCTGATGTTGTACTTATTATAACAAACAGCGTAGGCTTAGCCTTGAATATTACAATGATCGTGTTGAAATGGCGCTATCATAAAGGAAAACAGCCAACGGTGGCAAAAGAAAGGTGAGCAGATGACATATCCTAAGGTATGTCACCTGCTGAGCGGATTATTTCATTCGATTGAACACTAACTTTGCTTCAGGCGCTCCGCCGCGCACTTCACAAAGATCGCTTACACGAGTCAAGGTGTTGACATCGTCTTTCACTTCAAATTTGTAAACACCTTTTTTACCCGTGCAGGCATAAGGTCCGGCAGTGTCTTCGAACGTAATTTGGTCAGCTTCCAGGATGTATTTCCCTTCAATGTCCGACACGCCATCTACGCCAGCGTCGAAAGTGTAGGTGCCATCATCTTTCACTGTAAATTTTACAGGAATGTTACCCCCACTTCCATCAGGATATTGGATCACCCAATCGCCCAACAGTGGATTTTGTGCGGCAGCAAAAAATGGTAAACAAAGAAGCAGACCTGCAAAGAGGTTTTTTACAATTGTGTTTTGCATATTAAAAAAGGTTTTAAAATGAGCTTGTTTAAAATTAATGAAAAATCGTAATATCTTTTCAAACTAAGCTCCTACGTTCTCGTATTTTGGAAGATTCAACAATCTACTCTTGAATAAGAGAATGTAGCGTCGAATTGCCTCTGTCATATTAAATAAAATCGTCAATTTTAAACAAGTTCAATGTATTTGTCAGGTAAAAACATCATTTCATGCGTGTAAAAACCATTTTGCCTTCGGGACCTCCTCGTTCTTCACAAGCATCGCTTACTTTGGTCATGGTATTGGTCGTTTCTGTCACAACAAAAGTGTAAACGCCTTTCTGATTGGGGCAAGCATTCGGACCACTTATGTCTTCAATGGTAATTTTATCTCCCTCAATCGAGTATTTTCCTTCAATTTCGCTGGAACCATCTGCACCAAAGTCAACAACATACGTTCCGTTGGTTTTCATCGACACTTTCAAAGGAAACATATTCCCTTGTTCGTCAGGTATTTGCATCGTCCAATCTCCAACTATTGAAGTTTGAGCGAATCCAGTAAAAGGCAAGCAAAAAAGCAGCCCTAGTAGCAGGTTTTTAAATTTGGTGTTCATCATGATAATATCGGTTTTGTTGACTTAAAATTAGATGAAATTTGTGGTATCTACCCCTATGGAGCGTTAAATTAAATGTTATCATTTCAACTTTTCGATTGCGCAAACTTTTATTAACTTGGCTGCTCAACAGCATCATTTTCTAACCATGAACACCCGACATCCCCTTTGGAAACAAGTGTACCGCTACCTTCATTTACAATTGTACCGATTGATCCGGCTGAGTTCAGAGCGCATTTCGCAGCGCAATTATCAAATTATAGTTAGCATTATCATCGGTGTAGCCGTAGGTTTGATTGCGGTCTTGTTAAAAATTTCTGTGCATACAGTCAAAACGCTGCTGCATGACGCCGAACCTTCCAACCAACGCTATGTCTTTGTTTTTCTGCCATTTATAGGCATTTTACTCACGTTGATTTTTGTCAAAAATATTTTAAAAAAGCCTTTGAAACCAGGCATGAGCAATTTGATTCAAGCCATTGCGCAGCAAAAAGTCAGCATTCCTGCGTATGAGACCTACGCGCACGTGATCGCGAGTTCGTTGACGGTGGGTTTTGGTGGATCGGTGGGTTTGGAGGCGCCCATTGTGCGGACAGGCTCAGCCATTGGTGCGAATCTGGCGAGTGAATTGCGTGCTGACCGCAAGCGGCAATCGTTGTTTTTGGCGTGTGGTGCAGCGGCAGGCATTTCTGCTGTTTTTAACAGTCCGGTGGGAGGCGTCATTTTTGCATTTGAAGTTTTGTTGACCGATATTGCGGTGCACTCGTTTATTCCATTGTTAATTGCGGCAGCGGCGGCGGCGGTAGTAGCAAAAACCCTGTATTACGAGCAGATTTTTTTTCTGTCAACAGAAGGCTGGAAAATTGAAGCGATTCCGTTTTATGTATTGCTAGGAGGACTTTGCGGCGTGGTGTCAGTGTATCTAATGCGCATGTATGCAGGTGTGAAAAGTCGGTACGATCTTCAAAAACCATCCTTAAAGCGCACGGTGTTGGGTGGGTTGGCGTTAGGTATATTAATTTTTTTAATGCCACCGCTTTTTGGGGAAGGCTACGAAACGGTGAATGACTTGATGACCGGGCGTTTTTTTGCACTTGCCAACCACAGCCCATTTTATTGGATTTCTAATAATGATTGGTTCCTCATTTTATTCGCCATTGCCATCATTTTGGCGAAAGCCGTTGCCACTGCGCTTACCATCGTCATCGGTGGCAACGGTGGGGTCTTTGCACCATCCATGTTTACGGGCGCGTTGGTAGGTTTTGCGTTTGCGCATGCGGTGAATCAATTGGGCTGGGTAGAATTGTACGAACCCAATTTTGTAGCGGTTGCCATGGCGGGTTTGCTCAGTGGCGTTTTTAAAGCACCCTTGACCGGAATTTTTCTAATTGCAGAGATAACAGGCGGTTACGCATTGTTTATTCCTTTAATGATTGTGTCGGCTATCTCGTATTTTATTTCTTTATATTTTGAACCACATTCTATTTTTACTCGCGATTTGTACAAAAAAGGGGTGTGGGTGCCCGCGCATGAAAAAGATTTGAGTCTTTTGAAAAATATGGAGGTAGCGCCGCTGGTGGAGACCAATTTTTATGTGCTACATCCAGAGCTGACATTGGGTGTCTTTGTAAAAATTATTGCACAATCACAGCGAAATGTCTTCCCGGTTATCAATGAACATCATGTTTTACAAGGGATTGTATTGTTGGATGATGTACGGAACAAAATGTTTCAGACCAATTTGTATGAGACTTTATTTGTAAAAGATTTTATGCGCACACCGCCCGCTACCGTTGACTTGCGCGAGCCAATGGACAAAGTAATGGAGAAATTTGAAGAGCATGGCGCCTGGAACTTGCCTGTACTCGACCAAGGGAAATATGTCGGTTTTGTGTCAAAATCTACTATCTTCAATCGCTATCGCGCTTTATTGATCGAAAGAGGAAATACATTGTAATTGATTTGTATTTAAAAAACCTTTTTAATCTGCTGATTTATAATTATTTAAACTCCTATTTCCTGCTATTCCTTTTTAATTTTTAAAATTTTTGCATCCCGCATTAAATTTTAGTTAAGAATGTGACTTCCCGAACCTTTATTCGTCAAAATAAGTAAATCAAAGTAGAATCTTTTACCCATGAACTATTTGTATAACACACTGGAATTGAAGCGTTTGTTCCAATGGCTAGAAGCCATGCAACGCGCTTTGCATACGATGAAAAAACAGTGGGAAGACTTTTTGATGCGTTTTCCCATTTTCTTGTGGCTGCTGAAAGCGGTCGGGGCTGTTCTGCTCATCGGCGTTGTCGCAGTGGCAGGATTTTTACTGAGCATTCGTTTTGGTGCGTTTGGTCCATTGCCCACCAAAGAAGATTTGGCGGGTATTTCCAATCCACTTGCTTCGGAGGTCTATGCAGAAGATGGCACCTTGCTGGGGCGCTACTATTTTGAACATCGCAGCAATGTAAAGTATAAAAATATTTCCCCGCATTTTGTCAATGCCTTGGTAGCAACGGAAGACGCGCGTTATTTCAAGCACCACGGCGTGGACTTGCGAGCTTGGATGCGTGTATTTTTCAAGTCGGTGCTGCAAAATGATGAATCGTCGGGCGGCGGAAGTACCATTAGCCAGCAATTGTCAAAAAACTTGTACCCGCGTGAGGATTATGGCAAATATTCCTTGATTATCAACAAGTTGAAAGAGGTATTCATTGCCATGCGTTTGGAAAAGCTGTACAGCAAAGAAGAAATTCTGGAAATGTACCTCAATACGGTGCCTTTTAGTGAAAACACTTATGGGATCAAAGTAGCTTCGCAACGTTTTTTTGGGGTGACGCCCGATAGCCTCACGGCGGTACAATCGGCTGTGTTGGTCGCGATGCTCAAAGCCACCACCACTTATAGCCCTGTGTCAAACCCCGATAAATCGCTGGAGCGCCGAAATTTGGTACTGCAACAGATGGGTAAGTACGATTATTTGGCAAAGGCAGCAGTAGATTCTTTGCAAGAATTGCCCTTAGAAATTAAGTACAGCCCGCTGAATCATAACACCGGTATGGCAACTTATTTCAGGGAGCATTTGCGCCTGGAATTGGACTCCATTTTAAAAGATTATCGCAAGCCCAACGGCATGGCGTACAATATTTACACCGATGGTTTGAAAATTTATACCACCCTGGATGCTACCATGCAAGGCTATGCTGAAAATGCCATGCGCGAGCACCTGGCGCAGTTGCAACATGATTTTATTAAACACCTGAATGGCGCACCGGCATGGGAAAATGATACCATTTTGATTTTGGCAAAGCAGCATTCGCCTCGCTATCGCCGCCTGAAAGCAGAAGGGGTCACGCTTGCGCAGATTGACTCGATTTTTAATACTCCAATTAAAATGACCATTTTTGATTGGGAAAAGAAAGAGCGGAAAGTGAAAATGAGCCCGATGGATTCTATTAAGTATTATTTATCATTGTTAAATGCTGGTTTTCTGGCAATTGATCCGCAAACGGGTGCTATTAAAGCTTGGGTTGGCGGACCAGAATATAAATATTTTAAATACGACCATGTGAAGTCGCGGCGGCAGGTGGGCTCTACGTTCAAACCCATCGTGTATGCCACTGCGTTGGAAAAAGGTATTTCGCCCTGCATTCGAATTGGCAACTACCTTCGCACCTACCCGCAATATGAGAATTGGACGCCAAAAAATTCCGACGGCAAATACGGCGGCGTTTACACCATGGAGGGCGCTTTGAGTAATTCCGTAAACACCGTAACGGTTAATCTGGCGGTACGTGTCGGCTCAATGAATGTGGCACGCATGGCAGAAGAGATGGGCATCAGCGACGATGTGCCCGCTGCGCCAGCTATCGCATTGGGCGCGCACGAGGCTTCCCTGCTGGATATGGTGACGGTGTATAGCACCTTTGCAAACCGTGGCAAGCGCCCGGAATTGTATCACATTCGTAGAATTGAAACTGCGCGTGGTAAGCTGATTTATCAAAACTGGATTGACCGCCGATCTTGGAAACAGCCGCTTACGCAAGACAATGCAGACATGATGACGCACATGCTGCGGGCAGTGGTGGACAAAGGAACAGGACGGCGTTTGCGCCATCGCTATCACTTTACCAATGAAATTGCCGGTAAAACTGGTACGAGTCAGAATCATTCCGACGGTTGGTTTATTGGCTACACGCCTACGCTGGCGGCAGGGGTTTGGGTTGGCGGCGAATCGCCTTCGGTGCGCTTTCGTGACCTGAGCCTGGGGCAAGGTGCCAATATGGCGCTACCTGTTTATGCCTTGTTTTTGAAGCAATTAGAAAAAGATGAAAACTACCGACGCATTTTTACAACAACATTTCCAAAGCCTTCTGAAACGGTGCAAGAAATGATGAATTGCAATCGGGCAGGTAAAACGACCGCCAAGCGCGACAGCATGGCTGTGGTAAAAACAGATTTGGTCACAACACCCGAACCAACTTCTACTTCCAAATAAATAAATGGCTGCTTTAGTGTTTGTCCCACTAAAGCAGCCGTTAAAAAGTTAAATGCTTTCTGCACTTTTTTAATCCAATCTGGGTTTTTATATTAATTTTTCGCAGACACTCCTTTGGCTGGCTGCGATTTTTTATTTTTGGAAAAATTTCCCAACGATCTGTACCTGATGAATGTAAGCAAATTGTTATTTTATCTACTCGTAGCCGTTTTAAGTATTGGTGTTCTGCAAGGGCTCACCATAGGCGGTTTATTCTTTTTTAAACAATCGGGTGAAAAACGCGCCAACTATTTCTACGGCTTACTACTTATTACATTTGCTTTGACGATGTTACATCATATATTTGTAATGACAGGCTTTTTTGAACGATTCCCATCTTTATATTTTTTACCCATTTATTACACACTGGCATTTCCAACATTGCTTTTTTATTACGTAAAATTAAGTTTATACCCTGGGTATCAATTTCAGGCAACTGATATTAAACATTTTATCCTTCCTATTGGCCAGTTTTTATTTTTTACAAGCATATTTTTTACAACAGTAGCTTACAAAAGTCACCTCGGCAGGCATTTTTTCAATCCATTTTATGGCGCACTAGAGCAGTTATTATATCTCACTACTTTTTTTGCTTATTTATTTTTTGCCTCTCGGTACATTCAGCGCAAACGCCAGAGCATCCGCGAACGCAAGGAATTGCGGCAAGTGCTGTATATGAAAGTGTTAGTAAAAATTTTATTTCTTTTATTTTGCGTACAAACCGCTTTTGTCCTTTCTGACTTTATTACATTTGAATTATTCGATATTAATCTGCGCTCCGTGCGGCTGTATGCGGCGGCAGGTGTGCTATCCTTTGCGGCGCTGCTGTTTTGGCTGGGTACGTATGGTTTCCAAGTTTTATTTTGGGGAAGAAAAGTATTTGGAAAATTAAGAAATTGAAATAACCTTTACATCAAATTAGATGTTGGCTTGTTTTGTAAAAATTGCAGATTTTCCAGCTATTTCGGCAAGCATCTGCGAGTAGAATTTGCGCATTTCAACCGGTTGAGCAATTTAGTTATATAAAATTCGCAAAACTATTACACGATTATATCAAATTGACACCTGGGCAAATCACCGACTCAATTTCCATCTTTCTTTTTAAACTCCCCGTCTTTCCAAGCTTTAAAAAATTTGCCCCAAGCAACCGGATTAAAAATATTCATCGGCGGCTGCTGTCCAATATAATAAAATTCGCGCGACTGCTGACGCAAGTAATAATTTGCATTTTCCCTACCATCTGCCTTCACGCCAACGCTGGCGCGCTCCAGCGTCTCCTGCGCCAGGTTTTCGGTTGCTCTGCGTTGCAATTCAGGCGTCACATCCATTGCCAAAAATTCTAATTTAAAATGATCGCGGTTGGGCCAAGGAAAAACCACTACTTCCGGCAAATTCACTTCATCCTGTGTCATCAGTTGCACCATCGAGTAGCGATCATCTTTCAAGTCCAGCGGCACTTTATATTCCACTGTTTTATAGCCAATTGCGGAAAAAACAATCACATCGCCTTTTTCAACCACGATGGAAAAAAAGCCCCGCAGGTCAGAATAAGTACCTCGCCCTTTATTCTTTACCAAAACATTGGCATACGGCACCGGAATCAATTGTTCATTGGCACCATCGAGCACCATCCCTGAAAATTGCACCAGGTTATTATCTGCTTGTTGCGCCTGCGCAAACGTCCCGACCAATAACATCCATACAATGGAAAAAAGCAGCGATGTAGGCTTCATTCTGTTCCTTTTTTTGCGAAAATAAACTTTTCTTATCAATCCTCTACTAGTTAGACTCTGACAAACGTCCAAAAGTTCGATTTGCTTCAATTTTTTAACGAAATATAACATTTTTATCCGCCTCTTATCATAGAACAAAGCGACACACAAGGTGTTCCATCTCAAGTATCCAACGAAAGACGCCAGATAACAAATAACAGAAACTAAACAAGAACATAATAAAACCGGCTTTTTATAATATTTAAATCATAATTATGGCAGACATTTGGGATTATTTCAAAAATTTATTTAAAAAATCGGAAGAAAGCTCGCCTTCGCAGCCCTACTTGCATGAAATGATCGAGCGCAATGAAGCCGAAAAAACCGATTATGAATTTTGGAAAACAACCCTCGTGCGCCGCCGCCTTACCGATTGGTTGAGCGACCAGTACGCTATTTTCCGGGTGTTGCCGCAGGATATTGACGAAGCAATGGATTTTCTGGACACGCCTTCCTCAAAAGGATTTGTGATTCATTTTTATAAAACAAATTACAGCCGCCGTGATGTCGTGTTTTTAATGGACTATTTAAAAGAGCAGGTGCTAGCGTTGGATTACAAAACGCAAGTGTCTGATTCTCGTACTTTTACACGTACTAATTGGGTCGAAACCATTCAGCGGCATTATTTAAAACCGCGCCCGAATTTTGAACAGAAAGGTAAGCTAAATCAAAAATTTGGCAACGTCACCATCGAGCTGCAATTGCGCAACGATCAGCCACACCACCTTAAATTTCAAGCCACTACGTATAAAGATCATTTATTCAAAGATGCGCATGATTTTGAGGACTTGATGCAGGCGGTGTTGATGTGAATATGGAATATTGGAACATGGAATGTTGGCAAAAGTAACATCGACAATTTTATAATAAAATTGTCGATGTTATGATATTTTACTTTCTTTTTGTTAAGAAAAATTGAATACCAACATCTCCGCCAATGCGTGAAGTATTGCCCATAAATGTTTCAGATTGAACACCTGTATTTTCAAAAGTGGAATAATGTACTCCAAAAGTACCTTCGAGCGCAACCTGGGGCGTAAGGAAATAATTCAACCCGCCTCTGCCGGATGTTGTGAAGATCGTATAATCTTGATTCAAATACATCTGCTCCTCCCCTTTCAACGAACCCTTTGTAATACCAATATCTGCCATCAAAAACCAACGCGTACGACCGCCTGTAGGGTTGAGGTAGTAGCGTATAAACGGAGATAAGCCTAAGGATGAGAGGTTTAAGTCAACATTATTGTTGAAAAAATAACCTGCTTCCAATCTCGCACCCACTGCCAAACGGTTACTCAGAAAATACCCGGCATTAGGCAAGAGCAAAAACTGCCAACTTTCAGCTTTCTGACTATTCACAATAGCAGTGCCTCCGAGCAGCCAGATACCCTTGCTCAAGAGCGGCGTTATGGAAGCAGATTCTGCTGTGTTTCGATTTAGAAAAAATTGTAATCCGAGGTTCAACATTAAGTCCGTTGAGCTACCACCTTCCCAACGAGCCCCTGCAAAACCTTCCAACGCTATGCCTGGCGACAAAAAATAATTGACGCCTCCTCCCAGCCTGATGGCATCGAAATTACTTTCCAATAATCCGAACCAATTGCGTTGCTCATGTGCAGGATTAAAATAATATCTCACTTGCGGGAAAAAATCTACCACATCTGCCTTTGCATCGTCACCTTCCCGAAATCGAGCATTCGCAGTAAACCGGGCACCAACTACAAAACGATTGGAAATAAAATAACCAAGCGTCGGCGCCAATGAAAGTTCGTAAAAAGTTTCATCATCCGGGAAATCACCATCGTAATT
>CAZFBN010000178.1:0-9974 GCA_964517145.1 uncultured Saprospiraceae bacterium | reverse complement strand
TTGTCGCAGTGCCTTTTGGTAGCACACATAACTCCTACTGCGAGTGTTGCTTTCTTCTCTTTCTGCACAAGGTCGCAGTGCCTTTTGGTAGCACACATAACTCCTACTTAGCCTTGCTAGTTGTCGTTGCTATTGCCGTGATGTCGCAGTGCCTTTTGGTAGCACACATAACTCCTACAATACGACCTGCGGATTGAAGTGAAGCCCGACCAGTCGCAGTGCCTTTTGGTAGCACACATAACTCCTACAAAAAGACACCGACTGCCAGAAACCTACATTAGAACTGTCGCAGTGCCTTTTGGTAGCACACATAACTCCTACTACCTGATACCGCACAAACAACTGCCGACATATAGTCGCAGTGCCTTTTGGTAGCACACATAACTCCTACCCTTTGGGGTTGTTGATCTTCCTGGTAATTGTAAGTCGCAGTGCCTTTTGGTAGCACACATAACTCCTACACAATGGACAACGGCACACGAAATTCAATCCTTATATGTCGCAGTGCCTTTTGGTAGCACACATAACTCCTACACTTCTAAGCCAATGCTGCATATTCCCACTCAGAGTCGCAGTGCCTTTTGGTAGCACACATAACTCCTACTTTTTTTAGGAAACAGGCAACGGTTGTCGTTAATTGTCGCAGTGCCTTTTGGTAGCACACATAACTCCTACAGTAGAAGGGTCGTGCATTCTGAAGCGGCTACCCGGTCGCAGTGCCTTTTGGTAGCACACATAACTCCTACATCCGCAGGAGAGCATTATCCCCGCCGAGACGAACGGTCGCAGTGCCTTTTGGTAGCACACATAACTCCTACCCCTTGGCTCTATTCAAATAATTGATTGTCAATTATTTGAATGATTATAATTCGGGTAAATCGCTCTGTAAATGCCATGTTGGAAGTGTTTTCCTTTAAAATTACAGGATCAAGGTATGCAAATTTCCGGTAATTTCTTCCCATCGCTCGGGTGAATTTCCAATAAATTGTACCAAATCTTCGCTGTACTGATGCAGGGGGAGCATCATGACCGAATCGCCCGGAGACCAGGCATTACTTTGGGCAAATTGTTGTAATGCCCGCTCTATTTTTGCCAGCGTTGTATCCTTGACTTCTCCCATAAAAACGGAGTACTGAATACGGTGTAAGCCATACTGTATGAGCGTTTTGGCAATTTTGACGCGCAGCGCGTCTTGCTGTATGTCGTAGCTGATGAGGTGCATGGTATTGAGTTCAGGGTTTAAGATTTAAAGGTTTGGGGTTATCTATATATCTGTTATCTGGCATCTGGCATCTCGCGTCTGGTATCTATTCATGGTCGTTGGACGGTTTCATTGATTTTTTTTGCGAGTAAGGCAGCGGCATGGTAAATGTGCGCTTCGCGCGTAAGTTGGCGGTTTTGCCAGCGAACTGCTCCCTGCATCCAGCCATTGAAAGCAGGAATGAGAAAGCGTTTGCCGTTATCACTCAGAAAAATACCCCCTTCTACTGGCTCGAAGAAAGAAGATTCTACTTCGCTTTGCAAAATCTTTTCGACGATCAAGCGATCCACCCAGGGTCGAAAAGGTTCGATTAGATCGTAAGAAAGGGTAGGTCGGTCGTACTCATCGGTGTGCAGAATGCCGAGATGAGGGTCTAGCCCAGCAGAGAAAAGCGCTTGCTCGACGATGGCGTACAACATTCCGTAGAGGTAATTGACCATCGCATTGAAGGGGTCTTTTGCCGGACGGCGGCTGCGGCTCTCGAAGTTCCACTCACCAGGCATACAAAGTGCTACGGTACGCCAGTACAGCTTGGCTTGATGCCCTTCCCAGCCCATGAGCGAAGCGCTCCAGGCGGAGGATGGGACTTCGACCTTTTCATTCAGATCGTCAAGTCTTTTTTCCAATTCCTGGATGCAGGTATCCACTTCTCTGGCGTACTTTGACTTTCTATCTTGGAGGTATTTCAATACTTGCACCTGATGGGTTGTCTTGTGTCGAAATTGCTCGATCACCCAAGCGCCGCCGGCTATGGAGTCGGAGAAGTACACTTGTTTTCGGCGCAGGGTAGCCAGACTTTCAAAATAAGGACTGCGCAGCGAGCTACGTGCATCGCCTGTGCGATCAAAAAAGTAGATGGGAATTTCGGCTTCTGCCGCCAATTCAATGGCTGCTGAGCTAAGCATACAAGGGGCGGTGATGGCGATACTGGCGATTTGCTCCGGGCTGATCATTCGGCTTTCATCGCCTGCCGCTACGTAAAATGCTTTATTTTTTACTTTCAGCAGCAGCCCGTGGGTGTTGAGGACTAATTGCATGGTTTAAAAAAATTAACTCTTGATAATTGATTATTGACCAAATCATTCAGCTTTCGCAAATCTTGAAGATTTGCGAAATCCTGTTACTTTGGCAAATGGTATCCAAAATCCAACCAGCCCATCGGACCAAAATAATCCGGTGGGGAGAGAGCTTCGTCCAACTGGACGATCAAATCAAGGTACAATAAATCATCTTCTCCGAGTATCTGCCGGGCGTATTCGAGTTTTCCTCTAATCTGTTGTTCGAGTTCATCCAGCCACAGCGTTTTGTCTCGTCTGCCGCTGGGCATACTATATTTGGCGTCTATTGCTTTGTCGAGGTGGTCAATGGCTTTTGCCAGTTGTTGGAGATAATCCTCTGGCAAGTCTATTCGATCAGCTTTAATGAGGAGACCAGTGACCTCCTTGTCTTCGTCGGTCGGTGCATAATGCTTCCGTTTCGCAGGATTGAGCCGGAAGCCATGCGTTTCTACAATCTGCTTAATGGTCAGGAAATGTGCTTCTGTAATTTCCGTTTGTGCGGAGAAGGACATATCGTCAGCGTAGCGCGTGTATTTCCAATGGTGGCTGGCAGCCAATTCCTGAAGCTTTTGATCCAGGAGGATACTAGCAAAATTGCTCAATACCGGGCTGGTGGGTGCGCCCATGGGCAAACGCCCCTTGTAACAGCATACCGAAGCCAGTAGCTGGGCAATGGCTTCGTCAAAATGAAAAGGTGCACCCTGGAAAATGCGCTGCACCCATTCCTCTGAAACAGAATGGAAGAAATCCTGCGCATCCACATTCAATAGCCACTGGCAACCCAGATGCACACTGGCATTGGAAAGAATATGGCGGGGCGAAGGATCGTCCACCGGATTGGTGATAAAACCAAAAGCTGCCTCCGTGCGATGGAAGTGATACGCAGCCTGAAGGTACTCGTTCAGCTTGCGCTGGACTTTCTTCAAGGGAGGCACTGGGTCTTCGATATTGCGCATTCCACCGCTTTTTTTGGGAATCTGAAACTCGTCGTAGCTTGGTGAAGCTGCCAGCGCCAGTAGGTTGAGCGCGGTTTTGCCTAATAGGAAAGCCAATGCTTCCAGCGAATTACACGCCAAAAAACGCTCCATTCGCTTTTTCATGCCTGGGATGGTAATGGTGTCTGCCATAGTTGATGTGCTAATGTGTCAATGTGCTAATATGTCAATTAATACCTCTGATAGGAATATTGCTCTTCATGTAAAAAAGCCAGTCTGTCAAAGAACGTTTTGAAAATAGGAAATGGGAGATGCGAAGTATGAAAGATGAAACGGATACTTTCGCATTCAAATAACAGATTTTCTCCTTTTTTCTTCTATTGCTAAAGTTCTATGTTCATTGTCTTTGCTTGATGCCGAACGATATTCTGATAGACCCGTACCGGCAGGATTTCGCCGAAGCCAAAGGCAGCAGCCCGACCGATATGGATGCCATGTGGCAAGGACAGGGTAGAAGTAACCAGTGCATGAAAACGCACCAATTGTGTACCATGAAAAGCGGCGCGTTTTTGGTTGTCCACCTGCACGACGCGACCGACGACCTGATCCAACTCCTGGATGCCGACCGCTTTTGCCAGTACGCGCAGATGCCCAGTGAGCGCCCGTTCAAGGATCGCCTGCCGTGCTTCGGGAATCGTATTCAACTTCCAATCATCATAGTTTGCTTTATTGAGCGCTAGCCAGCCATAGAGGCCGAATAGCTGCGGTTCGTCGAGTACTTGCCAGTGGTGGCGCAGTTCGTTGAGTTGCAAACCATTGAACCAGTGGCTACGCCCGGCGAATTGCAGTTGCCCAAACAATTTAGGGATCAGCACTTGTTGCAGCGCATCCGCGCCAGCGCCCAGCCCGATGAGGGTGGCACGTCCGCGTCGCACGGTATATTGCATCAGGGGGTAGCCCCAGTGGTAATGCTCGGCATCTTCCTGGGCATTGTCGTGGTTGTGGAAAATGTCGTGTTCCTGCCCGACGAGCTCAACGATGCCGCCCCGGAAAGCGGGGATGTCACCGGGGTGGAGAGGAAGAGAGAGGGTGAGGGTGAGGATGCGCATAGGTGGTTAGATTGAAAAGAGTTCAACATTAAGTATTTCGGCAACTTCGTTACTTTTCTGAGCGTGCAGGCGAATCTTGATTTTGACAGTAACACCTGGTTCAAATGCGTTCAACTTTTCATGTTTGTAGCCTTGAATAATATTTTCAGGCTCGGTAATAAAAGTAATACGATTGGGTTGCCCTTCTTTGTTTGGCTTTTTTATTGTTCCGTATAGTTCAATGGTATCTCCGGCTTTCGGATAAAATTTATATGGCGCAGGCGTTCTTTTCCCACTTTCCCTGGCTTGTTTCTGTTCTGTACCTGGCAGGGTGTGTCCAAGGACTTGGTTTGCGGTTCGGCGTTGATTAGGTGGAGGTTTAGGTCGAGGGTCTATAAATTGCCCATAGCCCACATTCGTTTTTGCACCAACCCCGATGTCAAGTAGAATGGACTTGAATAATTTCCGAATTGCTTCAATTCCCAATTTATATCCATCTTTTTCGTAAGGCATAAAATGAAATTGAAACCGGAAGACAACGCCAGGAAGTACTTTGAGAAATTGAATTGGAATGGGGTTTTGTAAAGGTTTTTTATGGGGTGTAATAAAGTCCGTAGCAAGATATTGATTGGAATAAGCACCATTAATCTTTACTCGTGCAGCACTGATAGGCAGCGCATCGTGAAAAATGGTTCTACCCGACATAGAACCTACTTTGATGCCTGTTTCGTAACTGCCAAATAGCCAACTCTCTAAAGCTTCTATTGCGGTGGAGTTCCAATCCCGATTGGGAGCAATTTCATTCAGTTCTGCTTGAAGATATTCTGTAACCCATTCTGCCTTTTCTAGTAGTGCTGCTTTCTTATTAGAATCCTTTTCTTTTTTGGCGGCATGCTTGAACCCTAAAGGAAAAACAGACCGCAATACACCTTTTACGGATGAGCCGGGAATAACTGGCAACCCAGTAGTATGATCGAGAAAGAAACCAAGCTTGATTTCGCCTAACAGCCCGGAGCCATGCGTGATGCCGCTTCCAAGTAACAAACCAGGATAAGTGGTTTCCAGATCAATGCAATGCTCTCCAGGGATGTCGTATGCAAAGGGCAGTTCCTTTTCCCGTTCGGGTAAAGTGGAATTGGTTAGCTCTTCATTACATTTTTTGAAATAATCTGCATTCTCTTTATCTTCCGATCCTTTGGACCAGTCAACCTTATCCTCGTCATAATACTTTTTATAAAATAGGAGGCTATTATTGTAGTTATTCATGATTTTTTCAGATTGTAAGTGCGAATAGCTAATTTGAAAGCGAGGGCGGCTTGTATGAGGTGCTCTTTGAGTTCATCCCGTTTAAAGTCGGGATCGGCGACTTTTTTCAACAAGTTACGTGTTTGAAGCAAACCATTTTCATCGGTCGGTATTTGTCGCTTACTCTCAGCTGAGAATCTACTATCCTGATGCAAGACAATAGCAAATAGCGTTTGCAATAAAACATCCCGCTGAATACCGGCAGCATTATCGGTATCTGTATAAACGGCTAAAGTCGGTAACAAACCCATCTGTAGCAGGCTGGTGCCAAAGCCGGAAATAGCGCTTTGATAACCTGATGGAATGTTATCTTTCCCATATTTTTTCACCAATACCGTATCAACGGCATCCAGCGCCGCCGGAATGAGGTATCCTATTTTTCGTAACATTAGTTTAGCTTTTTAAATGAACATAATCCATAGCCGACGGTGGCGTTTGCCCCCAACTGAACTAAATTATTCTTGCTTCCGAGAAAAGTATTGAGGTAATCCATTCCATCTTCGCGGGCAATCATAGTAATAAAGCGGGCTTCCCGTGAGACAACCTCCTCGTACCAGAGGTTTTCGCTTATTCCATCATTCAGGTAATTTCGGGCAATAATGGGCAGTTCGTTTGCTAACCTATCAAATGCATGATTAGACAATAGCGCTAAACGATCTCCGAAAAGGTCGGTCAGTTTATCCAAGTCAAATTCATTGTAAGTAGCATCCCATTCTTCCTCCAAGCGAATCGGTTCGCCTTGGTCGGTGCCAAAATATTGCGCATTTTCAGATGCTTGTTCCGCAAGACCTTTCAGTAATGGAAGATATTCGCTTTGAGGTTGAAACATTTCAAAGTTTTTAATCGCCTCTTCGAGTAGAGCCGGGCAAGTCGCTACATAAAAGAAATCATGGCTGCTGCGAGCAGGGAGCGCAAGCAGGCGGGCATCATAGAAATTATATTTCCCCTGTTGTATGGACTTTCTATCCTTAGGGTCACTTCCAAATGCTTCGACAATAGGGTTCTTCCCATTATTACTTACTTGTGTGGCGGTTGCTCCATTCTTTTGCTCGTACTCCATCGCTTCCCGTATCGCACCCTTGATACCGCTGGCATGAATGATAGGTAATCGGGTGGTCTGATCGCGTTGAACCTGTTTGTCAATTACACTAAAGTCACCTTCACCACTGCCTACGTGCAGATTGCTAATGGCGTGAATCAAATAAAAATCCATTGTTTTCATAAAATATGGTATTGATTATATCCAATAGTTTGAAAATCATCATGTTTGAATAAAGCTTTCACTTGTGCTTGGTTGGCTGAATCAAAATAAAGCACACTACCTCTATCCAGCAGGTGGAATAATTTACTTTCCAATAAATCGGTCATGGGCGCATTGGCAGTAGCCACCGTTTGCCCATCTATTCTTTGCACCTTCTGATAATGGTTGGTTGTATCCACCGCAGATTGAAGAAACCGAAATGGAATGGTCTGTGTCACCCTCAGATAGGTCAATGAGCGGAGTTTTTCAATATCCTGAATAAAAGAAGGGCTAAGACATATCAGTCGTGAAACGTTATTTTTATGCTTGTCGGAAATCAGCGTGTTTTTGTAGGAGACCGCTGGAATTTCCCAATCCGGCTTATCTATGCGTTCCACCAGCATATTAAAGGTGCTGCGTTCGCCGCCGAATTCCACAACTGCATCCTGAAGGGTAAACTTGTTATTGGTAAAGTTCTTTATCGGCTCGTCAGACCATTCGTAATCAAAGTCATCTTTTGAAATTTGCTCATTCAGTTCGACGTAAAAGCAAAACTTATTCACATAAAAAGATGGTGCTTCCTCCTGCTCGGAAGCTTCTTTTTCAATTGCAAAACCCAAAAAAGTTTGATAGTAATAACCGGAGTCATTATCCTGCTCCGTTTCACCCCAGGGACGAGCGGCTTTGGTAATACCCACACGCTTTTTAGCGATGAATAAATCATCTAATTTGGCATTTCCGTTTTGTGGATGCTGAAATTGAGCATAAACGCCTTCCTTTTCCTTGTAATTCTCTAATAAACCTTTGGTATCTTCCAACTCAAAAGTCATTATTTTGGGTGCTTCACCTTCTTTTTGAGACGGAATCAACACATCATCCAATGGCGCAGGCATACAGATTTGTCCATCGGTGGCTTCCAGGAAGACAGGACTTATTCGCTTAATTACACCAAAATTATTTGGGGTATTCAGTCGGAATCCGGTTTTGCCTATGAGCAGCTTCGCACGTTGCTTGTCTTTGACGCGGGAAGCATTATCCGCCAACAAACCTGATTGAATCAGCAATTGATTACGGATTAGTCCCAGCGCTCCGGTTTGCTGCGGAAATTTGTTGGAATGCAGCACATAAGTAGTTCTGCGGGTTCTTTCATCTCCTTCATTAAAACTGGATTCACCACCGAAGAAAAAATCACTCAGCGGTTGCAGCGATATTTTTAGGATCATTTTGTTGGATTTGAGCGGGTTCACTGATAAAGTCCATCAGGCGCATCATAGCATAAAAAAGAGAAAGCCAATCGCTACTGTCGGGATTTGTTTCATTGTAAGCCGCCAGCAGCAAAGTTTGTGTAGCTTCTCGTTGTTTTTTAAAGCCGGAGTCATCCCCCCATTCATTGAAGTAAGCTGTAAAGAAGTGTTTAAGCCGTCCCTCCAGGTCAAATTTATACTCCTGATCTTGCACTTTTTTCTTCTCCTCCTGTTCGGCGATTCTGGTTAGCAAACATTCCAGGGTTTTTACCTTATACATCAAGGAACTTACCAAGCCTTTTCTACCTGCTGGATTTGCTTGCTTAAATGCGTTTGATGCAGTGATAGCTGACTGTAGAAAATCCTTTGAAAAAGTCGAGGCAAAATGGTTGCCGCTGTGCTTGGTAAATCGAAAGCTGACGGCATTCTTCCATTGACCGGATTTATTTTTATATTTTTTTGCCGATTTTAAGATGTCATGATAAGTATCGCCAATCGCCTCAAAAAGTGGAAATTTGTAATAAACGATGTTCAATCCATAGGATAGGGAAACATCCGGGTGAAGTTGCTCTTTTGGAAATGTATTATCTAAGGTTTGAATAAGGTCAAAAATAGTTTGGCTACTATTCTGCACCGGTGCTAGAAATAATAAATCATCGCCGCCGATATAAATAGGCTTTCCACCATAATCGTTAATTATCTTAGCTGCCTGCACACTGTAATTGGCAAGGGTTTCAGAAAATATTTTGTAATCCTCTGGCTTATCTAGCTTTTGAATAACCCTACTAATACTATCCCCATCCGCATGAACAATGCAAAAGTATTTGTGGCGAGGTAACAGGTGTTTTCCAAGTTTATCATCTGCTGCAATCTTTTCATAAAAAGCTTCGTGCCTTTCGTCAATCTCTTTTTTATGATCTTCTGCGATGCTTAATAATGCGCCCGGAACTTTAAATTGCAACTCCATCGCCGCTATTTCAGCAGTATCAGGAATAAAACTAGTTTTTGGCATAATGGGATCATAGATACCCCGATTGTCACCTTGTAAGCCTTCGCTGAGTGCAACTTTATAAATGCGATTTTCTTCAAACAGTTTCAGCAGTTCATTGCTATCCGGCTCTTCCGGGAAGCAGGTATCTTCCAGTTCAGCATTTTCCAGATAAGGGGTAAGTTCATAGCTAAGCGCTCCTTTGGAAATATCAGTCAGTTCCTTCAACACATAGCGAATACGGAAAAAAGAGCGCCAGAAAGGTATTGCCTGGTCAATATGATACGCCTTGAGGGTATCGTCCGCCTTTTCGGTTTTCAATAGGGTCTCCTCAATTAGTTTGCGCAATGCAAACTCAATACAATCATCTACTTCTTTGGGTGTCCAACCATCTGCTTGCATAAATAGCCGATCCGGATAGATACCTGCCCCATAGAGTGTATTTCCAAGCACTGTATCTGGAATGTATGGAATCAAAATATTTTCTTTTTTCGGATCCAGTTCGTTTATCAGATGCTTCATCAGTGATGAGAGCAAATAACTCGCAGCCCAAAGCTCACGGGTTTTACGAGCTTCGAGAAGCGTCTTTACAATTGGACCAATGGTGAGGGCGAGGTAGGTGTGGGATTTGGAGTTAGTCATTTTTACTTTTTCTTATTTCATTATAAATGCGAATAATTTCTTTATAAATTTTTTCTCCATCAGAACCTTTTCGGATATGATTCGGATGAAAGCTGTTTTCAATACGATTTGGATCAAAGGAAAATTTTAAAAAATCATCAAGATCGAAATCATTCCAAACTTTCATTTTAAGATCTCCTGACCCATTATTTTTAACTTTGAAGTTAGCTTCGG
>CAZFBN010000177.1:0-10150 GCA_964517145.1 uncultured Saprospiraceae bacterium | reverse complement strand
TAATGTGTTAGAAATAAATGAGAAATAAAATATTTTTTATTTTATACTTTATAAAATTCAGGTAATTAAATTTTTATGAAACTTAAAAAAAAGCATTTAATTCTGATCCATCAACGAGCTTTAAATTTCTTTCAAAAAAGCCATTAATTCCTGGGTTGCTTTTGCGCGGTGGCTCATCTGGCTTTTAATTTCAGAAGGCATTTCAGCAAAGGAATGTTCATAGCCCAAGGGCATAAAGATAGGATCGTAGCCAAACCCGCCCGTGCCGCGCTTTTTTTCAAGAATGGAACCTTCTACAACGCCTTCAAATAAATATTCCCGCCCATGCAAAATTAATGCAATCACCGTTCGAAAACGCGCCGAGCGATTGGTGTGACCTGCCATTTTGTCAAGTACCAATTGCATATTGGCATCAGCATCCCGACTGCCAGCGTAGTGCGCGGTATGAACGCCCGGCTCGCCCTGGAGCGCATCAATTTCCAAACCAGAATCTTCCGAAAAGCAATCTACGCCATATTTTTCATAAACAAAACGGGCTTTTTCCTGCGCATTTTCGCGAATGGTGTCGTGTGTTTCCGGCAACTCTTCGGTGCATTGGATGTCTTTCAAACCCAAAATTTCAAAGCTGCCGCCCAGCACTTCTTTGACTTCCTGAATTTTATGCGGATTATTGGTAGCAAAAACGAGTTTCATGCGGTAGTGCCGATTTTTAATTGGCAAATAGTATGAATTCGAAAAAATAGTAAAGTTTTGTACAATTGCTTGATTTACAGTCTTTATTTTAGAAATAATATTTGCAATACCTTCCACAGCGCTCCCGACATCTGTTTGCCGCCTTGTTGACGTTCGTCAAAAATTGCTTGCAGGTCATCTACAAAAACCAAACGCAATCCATTGTATTCCAACAATTCATAAGGTTTTATTTGCATGTGAATGCCTAAACGTTCAGAGGGAATACCAAAAACCAAACAGGTTTGAATGTCAAAGTGATGGCGAAGCCTGCTAAAGCTAAAATTTTCAAAAGGCATCATGCTCAACGTACATACATCTTTTTCTAAATCCAACTGCGCCGCTGCCAGCATTTTTGCTAAAAAAGTACGCATGGCTGCTTCGTTTTCATTGGTTGGAAAAACAATCAAAGTTTTTTGCTCGTTCGCTCCGGTACAACGTTGGGCAACAACCTCATTGTCAAGCACATCAATAACATCAAGATTTAACAATTGTACGTCCACATCTTAAATTTTAGTCAAGTATTTGTAGTTTAAATAATTGTTAAATATTATATTCTGAAAAATGATGAAAATCAAAATTAAATATCTATTTGTTGCAAAAATTAACGTAAAAATGAAATTTTTGTAAATTTAATGTATTTTTGTAAAAAAACACTTAAAATGATGGCTTCACCGATAAAAATAACGCGAACACAACAGTCGCGCCTGCCAGGTATGGATTTGACCAACGTGCCCTTTGGAAAAATTTTTTCCGATCATATGTTTATTGCCGATTATAATGGCAAGGAGTGGGTCAATCCACGTATTGAACCTTTTGGTAAACTTATTTTACACCCTGCTACGATGGCGTTGCATTATGGGCAAGCTATTTTTGAAGGTATGAAAGCCTCCAAAAGTTTTGATGGACGCCCTTTGCTTTTTCGCCCGGATATGCACGCTCACCGCATCAACGCCTCGGCACGTCGCCTGAGCATGCCTGAATTTCCAGAAGATTTATTTTTAGAGGCTGTAAATCAATTGGTTGCGCTGGATGCCGATTGGATTCCAACCAGTGAAGGAAGTGCCTTGTACTTGCGTCCATTTATGATCGCAACCGACGAATTCATTGGCGTGCGCCCTTCGCAA
Source organism: uncultured Saprospiraceae bacterium (assembly GCA_964517145.1). Lineage (GTDB taxonomy): Bacteria > Bacteroidota > Bacteroidia > Chitinophagales > Saprospiraceae > JADJNW01. The sequence goes on along the minus strand of CAZFBN010000177.1, from coordinate 8,294 downwards.
ACCTACAGTTTTATCATTTTCACCTGTCCGGTAGGACCGTATTATACCAAGCCGGTGCGCCTGTGGGTCGAGCAGGAGTACGTGCGTGCGGTGAACGGTGGCACGGGAGAAGCCAAAGCAGCTGGCAATTACGCTGGTGCATTGTATCCTGCCAAATTGGCACAGGATCGCGGTTTTGACCAGGTAATGTGGATGGATGCGCATGAGTTCAAGTACATTCAGGAAGTGGGCACGATGAATATCTTCTTTGTCATTGGAGATACCGTGGTGACGCCTTCTACGGATGGTGCGATTTTGCGCGGCATTACACGGGATAGCTTCATAACGATTTTAAAATCAAAAGCTTACAACATCGAAGTGCGTCCGATTACCATTGATGAAATTGTAGAAGCGTACAAAACGGGGCAGTTGCGAGAAGCCTTTGGGGCAGGTACGGCAGCGGTGGTGTCGCACGTGGAAGCCATTGGATATCAGGATTTAATCATGGAATTGCCAGCAATCGAGACCCGCGAAATCGGCGAAATGCTCAAAGCGGAAATCAGTGGTCTGCGCGATGGTACGATTGAAGATAATTATGGCTGGATTGTGCCGGTCAACGCACTGGAAAGTTTAAATGTATAAATTGATAGTTTTTTTTCCTAATGAACTCATATCGTGAGGGTTACACTGGTAAGGTGTAACCCTTTTCGGATCAGAATGCATAGAATTCAAGAATTTTCAGAATGTTTTATATACCAATTCTCAAATTCTAAAATTTTGAAAATTCTGATTCTGACCATATCAAAAGGTCGGCTGCTTCGGCTTATTCTCCAAAATTGCTTCGATGCGCTCCTGCACTTCCAGCGTCAGCGCGGGCACAACTTCCAACGAGGTTAAGGTTTCCTCCAACTGATGCACTTTAGAAGCGCCGAGGATCACCGTGCTCACATTCGGATTCAGCAAACACCACGCCACCGCCAGCTTGGGCAGCGAAGTACCTAATTCTTGCGCCAATTTGTATAATTCGCGGCTTTTATCAAGTCGTTCTTGGGTCAGTGTATTTCGTTTCAGCCACTCTAAACTTTGCATACTTAGGCGCGTTCCTTCCGGAAATTCATTTAAATATTTAGTTGTCAAAACGCCTGATGCCAACGGCGACCAAATCGTGGTACCCAAGCCCGGATTTTTATAAATTTGATTGTACTCGACTTCTACGCGGTGGCGATGAAACATATTGTACTGCGGCTGCTCCATCGTCGGACCGACCAAATTATACTGCCGAGCCACCATATGCGCCTCCATGATCTCTTGTGCCGACCATTCGGAAGTGCCCCAATACAAAATTTTGCCCTGCATAATGAGCTGATTCATAGCCCAAACCGTCTCTTCAATCGGCGTATTCTTATCAGGACGATGACAAAAGTAAAGATCCAAATAATCCACCTGCAAGCGGCGTAGCGCGGCGTGGCAGGCTTCAAACACATGCTTTCGGCTCAAGCCGGTTTGATTAGGTTTTAAATTACCTTTTTTATCATCTGCACCGAAAAAAACTTTGCTGGAAACGACAAACGAAGTGCGATCCCAATTCATTTTTTTCAAAATTTTACCCATCACAATCTCCGAGTGCCCACCGGCGTAGCCTTCGGCATTGTCAAAAAAATTGACGCCTTTGTCATAGGCAGTAGCCATCAATTGTTCGGCAACGTCATCTTCGATTTGATTGCCAAAAGTGAGCCAAGAGCCAAGCGACAATGCACTGACCTGTAAGCCTGATTTTCCGAGTCTTCTGTATTGCATGCAACGTTTGTTTTGAGGGTTAATCTTTAGGTTTAAAAAAAATTTGAATTGTACATTATTAGAGGTTGCAATAAAAATAAGTAAAGCGGGAAAATTGTTCGGCGGTAAGGTGTCTAAATAATAAAAATGGCAGACCTTGCGAGCCTGCCTGTATGAGGATGATGATGAAAATAGATCGTTTTGAAGCTTTACCAAACCTTCATGGTTTGGTAAAGCGATTTCCATTTAGAAAACCGAGCTTTCGCCCGAAAAGTTACTACTTTCCCTTGGAAAATCTTTTCTGCTGCGGTTTATTCTAAAATTTTTACAACGATTTGAGCTGCGATTAAAAAATACCTTCGGATGTGCTATTTGAAGGTGATTTTTATTTGAACGGTAGATTGTCATTTGCATTGCACAATGAACAAATTTTAAGAAATTGGCATCTCAAAAGGAAACTAACTTATGATGGATGCTACGACGGTTGAGCAATTATTTGAAAATCAATTTGATAGAAAACCTGAGCTGATGGTGCGCGCCTGCGGGCGCATTAATTTGATTGGAGAGCACACCGATTATAACGATGGATTTGTGTTGCCGGCAGCGATTGACCGATATATTTTTTATGCCATTGCAGAAAATGGAACGGATCAATGTCATTTTTTTGCAGCGGATTTGAATGAAAAAGCAACAGCTTCTTTACACGATTTGAAAAAAACAAATCAACATTGGTTTAATTATTTACAAGGTATCATACAACAGTTTCAAAAAGAAAGCAAAACGGTGCGCGGCGTGGATGTGGTGCTCGGCGGAAATTTGCCGGTTGGGTCGGGCATGAGTTCGTCAGCAGCGTTGGAATGCGGCTTCGGCTGGGCGCTGAATCGCTTATTTGACGCGGGTTTTGAAAAGTCTTACATCGCTGAGGTGGCGCATCACTCTTCCAATCAATTCATGGGCATTCCTTCGGGCATCATGGATCAGTTTGCGAGTATGATGGGCAAAGCCAATCATTTTATTTTGTTGGATTGCCGCTCACTCGAGCATCGTTACATTCCGGCGGATTTAAAAGCATATCAAATTGTGCTCATAAATTCTAAAGTACATCATGAATTGTCTTCTTCCGAATACCCAGTGCGCGTGGCGGAATGTAAAGCTGGTGTGGAATATTTACAACAATATGATCCAACGATTAATAGTTTACGGGATGTTACCTTGGAATTATTAGAAGCGCATAAAGGCGGATTGAGTAATAAAATTTATCGCCGGTGTAAATATGTAGTAAGCGAAAAGGAAAGAACATTACAAGCTTGTGAATATCTAGAACGGGGCGAGATCGAAAAAGTAGGGCAATTGATGTTTGAAACGCATGCCGGATTGCGCGATGATTATGAAGTAAGCTGCGCCGAAATTGATTTTCTGGTGGATTTTGCTAAAGCTTATGAAGACGCCGTAGGCTCCAGAATCATGGGTGGCGGCTTTGGTGGCTGCACCATTAATTTAATAAAAAAAGATCAAATCCAGGATTTTATTACAAAAGTAGAAGCAAGTTATTACAATCAATTTAACATCAAAGCGGAGCATTATTTACTCAATATCTCTGATGGAACGGATGTAATGAGAGGATAAGGTGCTGATGGGGCATTCATTTCAAAATCATCCTATCCTCTTTATTTTTAGTCCATTGTCATAATCGATTTGTAATTGACAATTTTCTACCGTTGGGTTTTCCAGCAGCCAATGGGCAATCGGATTGGTGACCGTTTGTTCGAGCGCACGTTGCAGCGGTCGCGCACCATAGCGTTCGTCAAAACCGATACGGGCTAACTGTTCCACTACTTTTGCTGTGAAATGAATATCTAATCGGCGTTTGATAAACCCTTCGCGGCGTTTTAATTCATCCAATTCTTTTTGTGTAATCAGCTGAATATCTTTGGGTTCTAAAGCTTTGAATAAAACAACCCCATCAATGCGGTTAAAAAATTCGGGTCGAAAATACTGCCCGATGGCAGCATGATACTTGGTTTCATCATCCGTTGTATTTTGAAAACCCATGGATGGACGATTGGACGCACCCAAATTGGAGGTCATAATGATAATTGTATTGCGAAAATTCGTCACGCGCCCATACGTGTCCACGAGCATGCCCTCGTCGAGCACCGTGAGCAGCGCATCAAAAATGGAGGGATCGGCTTTTTCTACTTCATCAAATAACACCACTGCAAACGGGCGCTCCCGAATTTCTTTGATCAACTGCCCTGCTTCCGTGCCATGACCAATCAAACGACTGATTTGATCGGCGTGTTGAAATTCACTCATGTCAATGCGAATGAGCGGCGACTGTTGCTGCCCTTTGCCAAAAAAATAATCGGCAAGGGCTTTGGCGCTAGCGGTTTTTCCAACACCCGTAGGACCAGCGAAAATCAATGTAGCAATGGGTTTATGTGGATTATTCAAACCAGCTTTGAAAATCTTAACAATTTCACTCATGCGTTTGGCGGCGTCCGGTTGTCCAATGATTCTGGACTCAAAAAATTGACGCAATTCCAATTGATCCAACAATAAATCGTCTCTCAGAAACAATTCCGGCAAGCCCGTTTGAGCAACAAAATTTTCAATGACGACCTTTCGGTCTATGCGGTTGGTTTGTTTGATTTGGACATCGTTGATACAGCGACCGAAAAATTTCATGCCTTTGCCAGGAAAACTTTCATACGGGTAATAACGCAGCAACAAGCGGTAAGCCAGTGTTTGTGCGTCTCGATCCAATTGGATATTCAGGTTTTTTTCGGAAAATTCTGCCAGTTTTTGAAAAATAGTTTGTATTTTCTTTTCCGGCAATTCCTCCAGGTTGATAATTTGAAACGAAGCCGCAAAACCCGGTAGCATTCGCCGCATACTTTCCAACTCCTGAGGGGTTGCCTCGCCGATCATTTGCAATTTTCCTTGCTGCATGAACGCCTGAAAAAAAGCAGCAACACTATTTTCGGGACCGCCGCCGCCCATTTGCAACAGCTGAATGATATTTTCAACCCAAAGGATGCCGTTCGCCGCAGTGAGTTCTTCTACCAGTTGCTCACAGGTTTGTTCCCATTCACCGAGGTATTTAGCACTGGCAGTGATGCGCTGTGGCACAATGCGCCAAAAGGTATAATGCAACTGCTGGTCTTTATTGCGAGCGGTAATGCGGCGGATCGCCTGGGTGAGCACAGCGCTCTTGCCAACGCCAGGATTTCCTACGACTAATACATCCGAGCGGGTAGAAACAATTTTATCAACCACCGCACTTACCTTGTCCTCCAACTCCCAGGCAGCGTCTGGCAGTGGATTCATGCGTTTGCGGATACTTTTAGAATAAGGAAAACGTTCAGCCAGGCTATTCAGTGTTTTAAAATCTTGTTGACCAAAGAAACCCCGCCATTCATACAAACGTTCGGTGTTAACTTTAAGCGTCACCTCGTCGAGCGCAGGTTCAGGGTACTGGAGCAATTTGTAAATGTCCTCCGGTGGCATTTGATGGAGCGCATTGGTTGCAAAATGATGAATCAGCGTATCCAACTGCTCTGCTTTGTAATAATGAAAACGTTGCCCCAGCAAAGGTAAAATACATTCATAATCGCTGTAAGCTGTTTCTCCATAGATAGCAATGACGGGCACTTTTACACTGGTAGAAAGCGGAAACGAGCCCCAGCTGTCCATGTATGTCGGTTTTACAGTGAGCTCCATTATTTTGAGCTGGCTGTTGCTCATGTAATAAGGTGAATAGGAACCAAACTTTTTATATTGTTTTTGTAAATGGTTTTTTAAAACTGCTTTTACATTTCGTACATCTTTTTCAATGACTTCAAAGTCCGTTCCAACCAACAAGCCCAGTATGGCATCTGATTGTAATTTGAAATATAAAAGTGGATAATTAATTTTATTCATACCGTATTTTGACGATGCGCTTCAATATGAATGTAATATATTGATTTTTAAAATATCAATATTCAAAACTTGGAACTTACGATTCTCAAGAATAAAATTTTACGTATATCTTGGCTTCAAATCTAAAAAAAAGTTATTTTACCCAACATTCTACTGACAAATATTTATTCAAACCAATTTCAAAAAACTATGAGACGCACACTATGCCTGCTTGTCCTGTTTCTCTGCTTTCAACGGTCTGTGTCTGCACAAAATACGTTTGAAACCATTTTAAAAACTGCAACAGTTACTCAGATAAATCGTTTTTCACTCGATAGCCTCGCCGCCAATCAATTTTTTGTACGCATGCCTTATTCCAGCAGTCAGTTTTTGAATTTCTTGCGCCCGGGTGCTTTTCGCAATGCTGAATTAGAACGGATTGAGCTTGTTTACACTGCTTTTCCCATCAACAACGAGTTGCGGCAGCATCGATTGAATCTTCAACGAATGAAAGCGCTCGAACGCCGACTAGGTACGCAGCAAAACCTTTCTCAAGTGCGCTGGGGATTGATGGTGCAAACCGCTTGCCCCAATGAAGCCGCCGCTCGTCAAATGCCGCATGGATTTTTACTTACTTTTTCAGAAGCCGATGATTTACCTGATTTTACAGTTGAAAAAAAATTACAAACAATGACCGACGGCGACTCTACGGTCTTAAACACCCTGAATCGCAATGACAACTGGAAAAAAATGCTGGTCGTAACGGACTTGACGGGAAGTATGTCGCCTTACACCGCGCAGTTACTGCTTTGGTTCAAATTGGCACAAAATACCGGTAGGGTAGAGCATCTGGTTTTTTTCAATGATGGAGACGGTAGAGCCGATAGCTTGAAATTGTTAGGAAAAACAGGCGGGATTTATGATTTAAAACCAAATTCCTTTGAGGATATTGCCATTTTAGCCAACAAAGTAGTGGAAAAGGGAACAGGTGGCGACGAACCCGAAAACAATGTGGAAGCCTTGCTTTATGGCATTAAAGCTTGCCCTGCTTGTACGGAAACTGTTATGATTTCTGACAATTGGGCATCGCCGCGCGATTTAACCTTGCTCAAGCAAGTAAACAAGCCGGTGCGGGTTATTTTGTGCGGCACCGAAGAAGGCGTCAATCCTGATTACCTCAATCTTGCACGCGACACCGGCGGCTCTGTGCATACCATTCGAGAAGACATTGAAAACCTGCTGACGCTTAATGAAGGACAAGAACTGAAAATAGGCAATGAGGTATTTGTGGTTCGGCGCGGAAAGATTGAGTTGTTGCGAAAAATTTGAATGTTCTTCAAAAGAATAACCCTTACATTTGGCATCAAAAATATATGCACATCAGTGAAATATTGACGCATTTGGGCGAAGACCGAGAACGGTATTTCAATGCCGTAGCGCCCCCGGTGATTCAAAGCAGTAATTTTGCTTTTAAAACATTAGACGAATTCCGTCAAGCTTTTACAAATGAATTAAATCATCATATTTATACTAGAGGAAACAATCCTACGGTGCAAATGCTGCGCGAAAAGTTAGCGGCGCTAGAAAAAGCAGAAGACGCTTTGGTGTTTGCCAGTGGCGCGGGTGCAGTGGCTTGTGCTGTGATTGCCAATGTTTCGGCGGGCGATCATGTGCTGTGCGTGGAAGCGCCGTACTCCTGGACAAAGATTTTATTGACTCGATTTTTGCCGCGTTTTGGCGTTTCCTGCACGTTTGTGGATGGACGCGACATCGAAATGATTCGAGCAGCCATTCAAGCCAATACAAAAGTGTTGTATTTGGAAAGTCCTAATTCTTTAACGTTTGAATTACAAGACCTTGCAGCTTGTGCCGCTTTGGCAAAGGAGCACGAGCTTATCACGTGCATTGACAACAGCTACTGTTCGCCCATTTATCAAAATCCGATAGAATTGGGTATTGATCTGGTTATCCATTCTGGTACAAAATATTTGAATGGACACAGCGATGTGGTCATCGGGGTGGTATGTGGAAGTAAAACGCTGATTCAAAAAATTTTTGATACAGAAATGATGACCTTGGGCAATATTATTTCGCCACACGATGCTGCTTTGGTACTGCGAGGCTTGCGAACGCTGGAGTTGCGGGTGCAGCGCAGTTTTGAAAGTACATTGAAAATTGCACAATATTTGGAGCAGCACCCTAAAATTGAAAAGGTTTTGTATCCATTTTTGCCTTCGTTTCCACAATATGAGCTTGCCAAAAAACAAATGCGCGGCGCTGGAGGCTTGCTGTCAGTGTATTTAAAAGCGAATTCGCTGGAGCAGGCAGAAGCCTTTTTTCATCAGTTGCAACGATTCTTGCTGGCGGTTTCCTGGGGCGGGTACGAGTCTTTGGTGCTGCCGACGGCTGCATTTTATAAAATACCGGGTCGCCCAGATTCTCCACTGCCTTGGAATTTGGTGCGTTTTTACATTGGTTTAGAAGACCCGGATTGGCTGATCGAAGATTTGGAGCAGGCTTTGGCTGTTGTTTGATTTTTGATTTTTTATTTGACGTTTAATAGATTTAACATCAAATAAAAAATGAACTTGTTTAAAATTAATAAAAAAGTTTAATATGAAGAAAAAGTGATGTTG
>CAZFBN010000176.1:0-10224 GCA_964517145.1 uncultured Saprospiraceae bacterium | reverse complement strand
TTCCTGAGGATGCTTCTCTTATATGTCAATCTTTTTAATTTTTAACAGCTTCTGAGATTTGACGTTTTTTTGTTGTTCATTTTTCGGTTAACGTTTTTCGGTTGAAGTTAACGTTAAATAATAAACGTCAAATAAAAAACCTTACACCGCCACCGGCGCTTTGATATGCGGATGCGGATCGTAATTCAGCAATTCAAAATCCTCATATTGAAATTCAAAAATATCTTTCACCGCCGGATTCAATTTCATCTGCGGCAACGGACGCGGTTCGCGTGTGAGTTGCAGTTTCGCCTGTTCGATATGATTGTTATACAAATGCACATCGCCAAACGTATGCACAAAATCGCCCAATTCCAAATCGCACACCTGCGCCATCATCATTGTGAGCAACGCATAAGACGCAATATTAAAAGGCACGCCCAAAAATACATCCGCCGAGCGCTGGTACATTTGGCAACTCAAGCGCCCGCGCTCCTCTCCTTTGGGGAGGTTGGGAGGGGCAACATAAAATTGAAACATGACATGGCACGGCAGCAGCGCCATCTGCGGCAAATCCGCTACATTCCACGCGCTCACCAAAATGCGCCGCGAATCAGGATTGGTTTTCAACTGCTGCACCGCCTGCGCAATCTGGTTGATCGTTTCGCCATTCGCACCTGCCCAGCTCACCCATTGCTTGCCATACACCGGTCCGAGGTCGCCGTTTTCATCCGCCCATTCATTCCAAATGCTGACGCCATGCTCATTCAAATACTGAATATTCGTATTTCCCTTTAAAAACCAGAGCAATTCATATATAATTGATTTTGTATGTAATTTCTTCGTCGTCACCAACGGAAAACCTTCGTTCAAATCAAACCGCATTTGATAGCCAAAAACACTGATGGTACCGGTGCCCGTGCGGTCGGATTTTTGATTGCCGTGATCGAGAATATGTTGAAGTAAATCGTGGTATTGTTTCATAGTAAAAAGTTGAAAGGTTGATGGGTTGAATGGTTGATTTTTGTTATTGGTTATCAGGGTGTATTGAATAAATCATTTAGCCATTGTACGAACAATTTAGCTAAAGCAGCGTCGGCATCAAAATATCGTTTTGTTATAGCAAATCCCATAGGACGTCCTGGTTCCTTTTGCCAAGCTAAAAAACTGTGAATCAAAGCTTTTGACCGATATTTTGCTGGGAATCGCAAAGATGTATCAATCTCTTTTTCCAATTTTTCAACGACCAGTTGAGCCTCATTCCAAAGAACGTCTTTATCACGAACCAACATCTGCATGAATTCTTCTACTGCTCCTGTTAATTGATTATTGGGCATTAGCCAAACGCCTATTTTTAAAGGGTGAGGCATAATTTTGTCAGGATGCTCGACTATTGTACCTTCAGGTTTGGGCAATTCGGGCAATTGATACCCAAATTCTTCAAATTGTTCTTTTACCGCTCGCCACCGTTTTTGCAAATCAGAATCGGTATCAATTACAATACCTAACACATCTATATTACTCTCATTAATACTACTCGGAATGCTCAAAATTGCTTGCTCTACCGTTTTTGCATTTTCAATTTCAAAATTATTGGGCAATTTGTACTTGTCCCTCAATGCCAGAATGATATGTTTATCATTTTCACTTTCAACTAGGAGCTTATTCATGGTTTAACGAGTTTCAATATCTTGTTCTACCGCAATTTCAAGGTCTTTTTGTTTGTACATCACCGGTACAATTTTTTGATGATCGCGCGTCCACTGTAGCCGAAAGTAATTACCCATGCCTTCAAATTCCTTTTTATTGGCAATGGCGGTAAACGCATTCACACAATCCCCGCTATGCGTGGTCACGAAAACCTGCGCATTTAGTTCCCCGGCATATTTGAATATAATTTCCCACAATTTTTCTAACACGCTGTAATGCAGCCCCGTATCAATCTCATCTATCAATAATATATTATCCTCCGCCGATACAAGCGCCATGGCAATGGTGAGTAGCCGATTCAAGCCTTCGCCAAAGTTTTTGAGGGGGACGGGTATTTTAGAATTTTTAGTACGAACCCTAGCGATATTATCAATAATGCCCAAATCTATGATACTCGGCTCAATAATTTGTAATATTTGTATAACAATATCTTTCTTATCGGTTAAATCAATATTCGCCCAGAGCTTTTTATTATCAAAATCAATGCTGGCGGGCACGAAAATGGCTTTGTCTTGTGGATATTCCCTATTCTTCATCAAGCCAAGTTGATTTGTAATCACCATCTCCTCAAAATGAGGCTTCTTTTTTCTTGATAGAAAATCTACATTTTTATTATTGTCTTCGGTTACATAAATTTCAACATCATTAAAAAATATTTCACCTATCGCCTTAGCAGATTCAATTGCAATAGGAGCATACACCATGCTAATTTTATGATTATAAAATAAAGAAGCATAAGTTTTTACATTCGACCCTTCATCCCAATCCCCCCTTTTCCAAATAATATTATTAATCACACTCGCGTCGCCCTCGCTCGCCCAAATCCGCAGTGCCTCCAGTAAAATCGTCTTCCCGGTATTATTCTTGCCGGTAATGAGATTGACCTGACCTAATTTCGGAATTTCCAGGTCTTTAAATAGCTTGTAATTTTTTATATGAATAGAATCTAGCCGCATACTTGTTTTTTTAAACCGCAAAATGGAAAGCACTAGATGTAAAATGTAAAAGTAACAAATTAGCATCACAGCGAATTAACACTTTTTACAAAACTACAAACAATTTTTGCTTGTTTGAATGGATGTCTTTAAAATCACTCCTAATTATTATGAAAACATGGTACACCCTGCTGCTATTATTGACAGCGTTTTTTGCATTTTCCCAACCCAAAAATACGGAATGGAAATTAAAAAAAGAAGTGGATGACTTACAGGTGTTTATGCGCAAAAGCGAAAATTCTGATATTAAAGAAATAAAAATTCGTTTTACGGCGGAAGCGTCCTTGTCCACGCTCGTGGCGGCGCTGAAGGATGTGGCGGCTTTTCCCGCTTGGGTTTACAACTGTGCAGAGGCACGGGTGCTCAAGCGCGTGACCGATACTGAATCCATTTATTACAGTCGGGTAGCTTTTCCTTTTCCAATGAGCGACCGCGATTTTATTGGGCATTCCAAGCTTTGGCAAGATGAAAGTAGTAAAGAAATTTTTGTCAAAGTAAAAGGAGATTATAATTATTTACCGGTGCAAAAAGGATTGGTGCGTTTGCCGAAGCTCATTATTAACTGGCATGTAAAACCATTAAGTGCTAATAAAAATGTAATAGAATATCATTTAGTAAGTGATCCCGGCGGTGCCATTCCTGATTGGGCGGTAAATATGGCGATTGATAAAGGTCCGGTGAATTCTATTAAAAATTTTAAAGCCCTATTATTACAAAGTAAATATCGGTACGCGCAATTACATTATATTCAGGAAATGCCGCTGGCAAAGGCCGTGCGACAAACTGACGAAAAATAGACAAACCTTCAAAACAAGATTTTGTTAAGGGTTAACGGTAATTTGATACCTTTAAACCATTTACCTTTGAACCGTTATACCTTTACACGATGAGTTACAAGAGCTTACGCGGCGCAGCGCTCGATCTGGAAAAGCACGGGCAGTTGCTGCGCATCAAATCGGAAGTGGATCCCAATCTGGAAATGGCGGAAATTCACCGGCGGGTGTTTGAAGCCCAAGGTCCGGCAATTTTGTTTGAAAATGTCAAAGGCAGTCCGTTTCCGGCATTGTCTAATTTATACGGCACTTTCGAGCGCACGGAATTTTTGTTTCGCCACACGATTGAAAAAGTGCAGAAAGTCATTGAATTAAAAGCCGATCCGGCTAATTTTATTAAAAATCCGACCCGTTATTTGGGCGCACCTTTCACGGCGTTGACCGCTTTGCCGATGCGTAGCCGACTGGGAGCACCCATTTTATATGGCAAAACCACGATTGACCAGCTTCCGCAAATCAAATCCTGGCCCATGGATGGCGGCGCTTTTGTCACTTTGCCGCAGGTTTTCACCTTGCCGCCGGGTAGTAAAAATATGATGCAATCTAATATCGGCATGTATCGTATTCAACTCTCTGGAAATAATTATTTACTAAATAAAGAAATCGGATTGCATTATCAATTACATCGCGGCATCGGGGTGCATCATACTGCATATAATGAAAGTGAAGCGCCATTTCGTTGCTCGATTTTTGTGGGCGGACCACCCTCACACGCGTTTGCAGCCATCATGCCTTTGCCGGAAGGCTTGTCGGAAATGACTTTTGCCGGTTTATTAAATGGGCGGCGGTTTCGTTACATACAAGATAATGATCATATTATATCCGCTGATGCCGATTTTGTAATAACGGGCATTATCCGTAAAGGCGAAAAAAAACCGGAGGGACCTTTTGGCGATCATTTGGGCTATTATAGTTTGCAACATGATTTTCCGGTCATGGAGGTCGAAAATGTGTATCACCGCAAGGATGCCATTTGGCATTTCACCGTAGTCGGTCGTCCGCCGGCGGAAGATTCGAGCTTTGGCTATCTAATTCATAAAATTGTGAAATTACTCACGCCGCAAGAGTTTCCGGGGGTTTCCGAGATCAATGCCGTGGACGCGGCAGGCGTGCACCCATTGTTATTAGCGATTGGCAGCGAACGGTACATGCCCTTCCGCGAACGCAAGCCCGAGGAGATATTGACGCAAGCCAATAGAATCTTAGGTTCTGGTCAAACTTCTTTAGCGAAATTTTTATTCATCGCTGCCAAAGGCGACGATCCAAATTTAACCACTAAAAATATTCCGCAATTTTTCAATCATATGTTAGAACGCGTCGATTGGACGCGTGATTTGCATTTTCAAACACAAACCACGATTGATACGCTCGATTACTCCGGCAGCGGCTGGAATGCAGGTTCTAAAGTTGTGATTGCCTGTTGCGGCGAGCAAAAACGAGTATTGAAAGCAGAATTACCCGACAATTTTAGCCTGCCGACGGGATTTTCTAATCCAACCTTTGTTCAAAAAGGCATTGTAGCCATTCAGGCAAATCCATTTACCGGTGACGATTCCTATAAAGATTGTGAAAGATTGACCGATCATTTACAACATTTTGATTTACAGCACATTCCATTAATTATTATAACAGACGACAGCGATTTTATTGCAGCAAATGTAAATAATTTCGTTTGGGCGACCTTTACACGAGCCAATCCTTCGCATGATATGCACGGCGTGAATAGTTTTGTTGTTCATAAACATTGGGGTTGTCGAGGTCCTTTGGTGATTGATGCCCGCATCAAGCCGCACCACGCGCCACCACTGATTCCAGACGTAGCGGTATCGCGCCGAGTGGATCAATTATTTTCAAAAGGTGGCGAATTATATGGCAAATTGTAAAAAATTAGAAAAAACGACTTATTTGATTTTGAAAAACAGGCATTAAAATTTTAAAATTCATACTTTAATCTTAGCTTGCGACTGAACGTTGCATACGTAATAGATGTTATTTTATTTTTAAGTTTTGAGAACTTCCGCCGATGTTTGCCGAAAAGCACTACCCTGAACGTCTCCTGATTGAAGAATTGGATGCCTATCTGGCGCGTGGTTGGTATCGTATGGGACAAAGCATTTTCACCACACACTTTTTATGCTTTGGCGATTATTTTTATTCAGCAATGTGGGTGCGCCTTCCGCTCGAAAATTATGAATATAGTAAAAGTTTACGTAAAAATATTCGTCGCAACACGGCACGATTCAGGACAACTTTTACAAAATCCCAACTCACTTACGAAAAAGAGCAATTGTATCAACGCTACAAAGCATCTTTTCCGGGTATGTTGGCACCTACTTTGAAAGAATCTTTACTTGATGGCGAAGAATTTAATATTTTTCAGACGTATGAAGTAAATGTTTTTGATGGCAGTCGCTTGGTAGCCGTTAGTTTTTTTGATGTGGGAGAAGACAGCGCCGCCAGTATTTTGGGCATTTACGAACCAAGTTACAGCGAGCACAGCCTGGGATTATATACCATGTTAATGGAAATTGAATATTGCAGACAACATGATATGTCCTTTTTTTATCCGGGTTATGTGGTGCCCGGCTATCCACGTTTTGACTACAAACTACGCATTGGCAATGTGCAATACTATGATTTGAGCACAAGCAACTGGCTGTCTTTCAATGCTTTACCTTTTGAAGAGGTGCCGATGCAAAAAATGCAACGCAAACTGGATGAACTGCAATTAATTTTCAAAAAAAATGGCATTCCCTCTAAAAAATATCTTTATCCGCTATTTGAAGCAAATTTATTTGCCTTTTGGCAAACCGAATATTTTGATTTTCCGGTGTTTCTGATGTGCTATCCGCAAGAGAAAGCATCGTCTTATTTTATTGTGGTATATGATATTCGTTATGAAGCATATCATTTACTAGAATGCACACCGCTGGACGATTTGATGTTTTATGTAAATGAATCTTACGCTAGTTTATTCGATCGTCGCCGCTTTTTCCTGGAATTAATTGTCATCAAAGACCAACTGCTGCGCACGAGCAATTCAGAACATTTGGCACTCACTTTATTAAGTTTTATAATTGGTAAACGATTGAAATAGCTGGTAGTCGATTGTAGAGAGTGTGCATTCATATGTTAAGCAATTTCCTTTTATCCAGCCCAGTTCCATTTTTGTCTAAAAATTGGCAGAATTAGCAGATAAAATCTTGACGACCACTGGCGCAGCCTTTAGAAATTTTATAAATTGTAGGAAAAATTACCAAATGATGAGTGAGCCAATGAATGAGAATTTTATTCAATCTGATGCGAATTCAAAACTGACAGAAGCGGACAAGGGCAAGCGTTTATTGAATTACATCATCGATGCGATGGCGATCAGCCTGATTCAAACCATTTTGGTCAATACGTTCGGTTTTTTAGAAAAAATACCGCTGGGAGGTTCTTTCTTTTATGGATATAAAGTGGTGTTTGGACTAAATGTATTCTTTACACCGATTTATTATATCTTGGCGGAATATTTATCAGATGGAAAAACGTTGGGTAAATTAATTACAAAAACCCGTGCCGTGACGCTGACTGGCGATAAACCTACACTCAATCAAATCATTGGGCGAAGCTTTGCGCGCGTTATCCCGTTTGAGCCTTTTTCTTACTTGGGCGACCAAACGAACGGCTGGCACGACCGCATGTCGGAAACCATCGTGATTGATGAAGAAAAATCCTTGCTCCCTAATGCTGACAATGAAACTGTCTAGTTTTTAATAGGTGGCGCATTGATACAATATGCCACCTATTCCATCTTTCCACCCTTCCTCTATCCTATTTTTCCAAATTCCATCCCTCCATTTTATAATTTTGGCAGCAAAAACTTAAAGTCATGAAAGCTGCTTATTTTGATACTTTTCAAGCCCCTATTTCTATCGAAACCCTCCCCGATCCTACGCCCGCTGCGGATGGTGTCGTTGTTCGCGTCATGGCGACCGGCATTTGCCGTAGCGATTGGCACGGTTGGATGGGACATGATTCGGATGTACAATTGCCGCATGTGCCGGGACATGAATTAGCCGGAATTATTGAAGCCGTCGGAGCCGATGTAAAACGCTGGAAACCAGGTGATCGCGTCACTGTTCCGTTCTGTGGTGGCTGTGGCTATTGCGAGCAATGCAGCACTGGTAATCAGCAAATTTGTGACAATTATTTTCAACCGGGATTTACGGCGTGGGGTTCTTTTGCAGAATTTGTTGCCATCCGTTATGCCGATGTAAATTTAGTCAGATTGCCTGAAACGCTTGATTTTATTGAGGCAGCGCTCTTGGGTTGCCGATTTATTACATCGTATCGGGCAGTGGTGGCGCAAGGTAAAGTCCTGCCGGGGCAATGGGTAGCGGTGCATGGCTGCGGCGGCGTGGGTTTGTCGGCAATTCAAATCGCAACTGCGATGGGCGCACAAGTCATAGCCATTGATATTGATGAGGAAAAATTACATTTTGCTAAACAAGCCGGAGCGGATGTAATATTGAACGCACGAGCGGTGAATAACATTCCAATTGCAATTAAAGACATTACACATGGAGGCGTACACGTGTCGATGGATGCGCTCGGCAGCACGGAAACTTGTGTGAATTCGATTTTAAGTTTACACAAACGCGGCAAGCACATTCAGGTAGGTTTGATGACCGGCAATCACGCCAAACCAATGATTCCAATGGGTCCGATCATCGCAAATGAGCTGGAAATACTGGGCAGCCATGGCATGCAGGCACATCAGTATCCCGGCATGTTGGATTTGATTGTTAAAGACATCCTGCGTCCGCAACAATTGTTGGGAAAGACTGTTAGTTTGGAGCAAGCGCCGGAAGCCTTGATGAGCATGGATTCTTTTCGCGGCATTGGGGTTACAGTTGTGAAGTTATGATATTGGGATATTGGGATATTTGATATTCTTTGGATTCTGGAATTTTGAGAATTCTGATTCAGACAATTATGAAAAAAATTGCATTCGTAACGATATTATTCGCTATTATTATTGCGTGTAATAATTATAAAGAATTGCCAAAAGCCACGGAATCCGCCGGTTGGAAGACAATGGAAGTACCTGCCACGCCACAACAACTGGACGGCGATCCGCAAGCTGGGCTGCATTATTTAGTATATGGTGATTACATCGGGTCGGGTCTGCCCTATGATTTTGTAAAAAAACGCTTTGGTAATCAACCAGATACGGTGTTGCGACGCAGTGGTGACAACGCCAATATTGCTTATGCAATGACGGTATTCACTGCCCCAAATGGAGAAAAAGTAGCAAACGGCAATTGCTTCGCCTGCCATGCCGGTGAGTTTAACGGTGAGATTATCTTGGGTTTAGGCAATAGTTTTTCTGATTATACGAAGAGTATGGTGCCTTTTGTAAAAGTGGTCAATATGGCGATGGATATAAAATATAATAAGCAGTCGCCGGAATGGCAGGCATATCAAGATTTTGGAAAGTTTGCAAAAGCAATGGCACCGTACATTCACTTGAATCAAAAAGGCGCCAACCCTGCATTCCGGCTGGCGGAGGCATGCATGGCGCATCGTGATCCGGTGGATTTAACCTGGAAAGAGGAGCCAAATTACGCAATTAGTGAATATCCGGTGGCAACGGATGTGCCCGCATTATGGCATGTAAAGAAAAAAAATGGCTTATATTATAATGGCGGCGGACGCGGCGATTTTACAAAATTATTATTTCAAGCCTCCGTTTTAGGCATTCCCGATAGCACAGCAGCAAGATCAGCTGTGAATAATTTTAAAGATGTATTAGCCTGGTTACGAACACTTGAAGCACCAAAATATCCAGGACAAATCGATCAAAGTCTGGCATCCAAGGGTCAACTGATATTTGAAGAACATTGCAGTAAATGTCATGGCACTTATGGCGAAAATGAAACGTACCCCAATAAAGTTGTAGCGCTGGATGTAATAAAAACCGACCCGATGTATGCTTATTATGCACAGCAGTCGGGCATATCAAATTGGTATAATAACAGTTGGTTTGCGAACTCCGAGCCGCGCTCTTATTTGGATATGACGCAAGGCTACATCGCGCCGCCGCTGGATGGCATTTGGGCGACAGCCCCTTATTTACATAATGGTTCTGTGCCGACGCTCGAAGATTTACTCAATAGCCCCCAACGCCCAAAATACTGGGAACGCAGCGGTAACAGCGCCGATTATGATTATAATAAAGTCGGCTGGAAATATAATATGAAAGATAAACCGAATGGAAAATGGACATTTGATACGACCTTGCCAGGATATAATAACATCGGGCATTATTTTGGTGATAAATTATCAAAGGAGGATCGGAAATCGGTGGTGGAGTATTTAAAGGGGTTGTAAGTTATTAATATTTAGGATTATACAATTTTAACTCTTTTATAAAATCATAATCTTTCCTATTTAAAGTAAAAAGCTCCAAGTTATTTACAATAGCTACCGCAGCAATGAAGTGCATCAGTTCGATACCCTAAAATTTTAGGGTTTTTATTTAGTTGGATAGGAATTGGGAAGATAACAATGGGGTGAATGTGGATGAGAAAGGCATTGGTTGCAAGCCAGCGCCAGCCGGAGTGGGTCAAGGAAAATAGTGGCATTAGTTGAAAACTAGCTGCCAGTGGATCATTGGTCAGAAACCAACTTTAGGTATAAAAAAAATGACAAAAATCATT
>CAZFBN010000175.1:0-10516 GCA_964517145.1 uncultured Saprospiraceae bacterium | reverse complement strand
TGGCGTACTCGCCATTTGGGTCAAAGACGATCTGACCGACACGCAATGGTGATGTCTTATCAAACCGCAGGTTGAACACTGACTGGAGGATGATCTTGGTACTGTTCGACTTGCCCGTGCGCGTCATACCGAAGAGTGCAGTCTTTTGGCGCAGCAGGTCGCCGGGCATCATCTCAACGGGTACATCCGCAACTTTCTGGAATGAGCGATTAGTCGAGGCGTAGCGCACATCACCGACGGTGACCGAGAGGTGCGATAGGTGATCAGCCCGGCTCGGATCGCGGTAGTTGACGATCAAGCGGAGTGCCTCGCCATTGGGCTTGTACACCTTTAGTCCGCGATTCGGGTAGTAGTTGGAGAGGTCACTGCCGAAGCGCAATACCAGATCATCTGACTGTGCATCAGGGGATCGCAAGTCGAGGAAAAATGTCCCTATCACACGGCATTTGACACCTGCAAACGACAGCAGGTACGCCGTCGTACCATCCATCGCGCCTTCTTCGTCCCAGTGTTTTTGCTCACCGCTCTGCCGCTGCGCAGCCTCAAAGCGGATGCGCTCCGCCTCGGCGCTGTTCGGCGTGGGAGCGGCGTCCATCACGCGCAGCAGGATGATGCTGGCATCTTCTTTTGTGAAGTCAATCGGTGTGCCGGGGACGATGCGTGTAGCGATCAGGAAGCACAGGCTGGGGATGCCGCCCACTTTCTGTCGATAGAAGTCGTTGATCTGCACGGTCGCTGATTCATAGCCGATGGCGTATACATCGCCGACGTACTGCTCCGCCTGAATCAACTGACTGAAGTATTCCTGTGCGACGTCTGCGGCGGAGCGTTGCTGATCGTCTTGAAACTTACCATAGAGCATCGTTAATTCCTCTATTTCTTCAATCCGCGTAACCGAGGCGGTTTCGGCAGGGCTGGCTTGTCCCAATCAAGTGTGTCTGGTGTGATATGGCGATAGTCGATGCCGAGCGCGGCAAAGTGCTTTTCGGCGCTGGTGATTTTGCGTCCCTCTGATGGAAATTGTAGCTTTGTTTTGTCGGGGTCGCCTTTTGTCTCACGCACGAGTTCCAAAGTTATCCTGCCATCATCAGAATGGCGCACGATACCCCAGTCCGGGTTGTAGTTGCCAATGATACGAGGCAGTGTTATTTTGAAGGCTGGGGGGAACTTGAAGAAAAATATCACTTTATCGTCGTGCTGCAAACGTTGCTGAACAAACCGCACTTCCACGTCCGAGTCCTGCTGCACGAAGTCATACAGTCCATGTTCACCCGCGTCGATCAGCTCTTTTTGAGGAAAGCGCCGTGTTGGAGGGAAAAGCTCTTCCAGATCGACTTCAGACGCATCGGGTATGACTTCAAACTCGATGCGGTCGGCAATATGATCGGCAAGTGTTTCGCGTACTGTCGTGATGAAGACGTTGGCAAACCCTTCCGGGTTGCTGAGAAGATGTCCTTTGGTTTTATTACTGAGAGCGCGAAAGATAGCATTCACGGTCGGGCGAGTTAGCCCTGTTTCACGCGCAGCGCGATCAATCAAGTTGAACACAGGATAACGGCGCTGTTCGACAAGTTCGGCGCGCTGTGGACCACGTTGACCGACAGCAACACTCTCGAAAGTGTATGGTACTCCCTGGCGCAGCGTAACTTCATTGTCGAACGTGACCGTCCCGCCCGCAGCATCTGACTCGATGCTCAAAATCTTGTAGTCGCGGAGACGTTGATCGCCCACCTTTTTGCCGAGAACATCGTTCTTCTTGTACAGCAGCTTATCGCCGCTCTTTTCTTCGCCGTTTGTGTTCACCCACGAGACGACAATACGTGCCTGCCCACCGATCACCGCCTCCAAAAGCAGTGTGAACCGAGTCACGACATACGCGCCGCTTTCGACCACAATCATTGGGTTGGGGTAGCTGGTGTTGTTCAGTTTTTCAACACACAGGTTGATTAAATCTGTCGTATCAATGTGAATGTGATAGCGTGTCTGATGTGCCAGTTTCTCCCAGAACGCCCGAAACTCAGCACTGGTGAAATGTGTATCGTTGCGCTTTGCTTCTGTCCGACGTGCCTGTGTGGGACGGGGAGGAGCCTCGGTCACGCCATCTTCAGCATATTCACGCTGGAGATTGGCCACATATGAGCTATAGCTCTCGTTGGCGACCACTGTCAGGATGTTGATCCCCTCGTCAAACAGGCGCGCTCCACTCTGATCGACACACAGGCGCAGCCCGCGACCGATCTCCTGACGCTTCTTCACTTCAGAGATGGTCTGATTCAACGTACAGATCTGGAAGACGTTGGGGTTGTCCCACCCCTCTTTAAGGGCAGAATGAGCGAAGATGAACGCCACTGGCTCATCCAGACGCAGCAGCCGCTCTTTATCGCGCATGATCAGCTCAAAAGCGGCTTTTTCCGCTTTACGCTCATCCTCATTCCGCCCACTGGTGTCGATCGCTCGTTCGCCGCCGTCTTTCTGAGCCGAGCGAGCAAAGTAAGCCCCGCGCACCTCCGCCGCTTCACGGTCGCGGAAGCACGGAAAACGGCGCTTCAGCCTGTCAAATTCCTCATCGAAAATGCGGCGGATGATCCCCTCTTCATTCGTGTAGTTCGCCACACGGTCGATGAAGAACAGCGAAAGGACTTTGACTCCGCGCGCCAGCAGTGCCTCCTGCCGCTCCATGTGATGCTCCAGCGTGCAGCGGATCTGGGCGCGGAAAATCTCCGGGCGCGACGGGCCAACCGTTTCATCCAGAACGAGGCGCACCCCGTTCTTGAACAGGATGAAACCACCCGCAGCGTTGATCTCCTCGACGACGTAGCCCTGATGTTCGTCGCGCCCGGTTTTCTCGAACAAGTCATCGTCCCCGTCCAGCACCACATCAGTCTCGCGGGTGCGACTGCCAGCGCTGGAAAAGGTGTGCAGCGTGGCGGTGATGCGCGGCGTCGTGCTGATCGACCGCAGCGCGAGGAACGGCTGGTTGAAGTCGTTGGTCTGGGTAACGGCATCGACCTCAATCCGTTTCACTAAACCGCGCCGGAAGGCTTCAAAGGGTGTCAGACGGTAGACCGGATTCGGACTCGTGCGGTGGGTGGCGCTGTAGCGTAAGACGAACAACGGGTGGAGCGTGCGAATGGCTTCTTTCGCCTTCTCGCTCTCCATGTTCTGCGGTTCATCGAGGATGATAATCGGGCGCGTTTCCTGAATGAACTGATATGGGCGGCGTTCGCCCGGCAGCTTCTCCGACGCTTTATACAGGTTGTTCGTCTTCTTATTGAATGCATCCAGCGTCATGATGAGACACTCTGGCAGGGCAGAGGTCGCATAGCCGCGCAGCTTGCTCAACTGTGCGCCGTCATACGCGATGGGCGCGACGTACTCCCCGTCATACAGCGCCCGAAAATGCGAAGCGGTGATATCGAAGGTTTTCCGTACACCTTCGTAGATAGCGATGCTGGGGACGACGATGATGAACTTGCGAAAGCCGTACAGGCGATGCAGCTCATACATCGTGCGGAGATAGACGTAGGTCTTGCCCGTCCCCGTCTCCATCTCGATGGTGAAGTGCGGGCAGCGGTGCGTCTCATTGCCGACGCCCTCCAGTACCATCCCCTCATCCATCACCATTTCAGGGAACATCCCGCCCTCACGCGGAACGCTGTAGCGCGTTTGAACCTTGTCCAGATTCGTCTTGAGCAGCCGTTCGCTCAAGTCAACCGAGTCGGGCAGGTTGGGGATGATCTCATAGCCTAGTGCGGGCGCGGTGACTTGAGCGGATACGCCGTCGAACAACTCGGTGACGGCGCGGATCGCCTCGAGTTGAAAATCCTGATTCGGATCGAACTTGAGCTGTAGTTTCGTCGCCATCGTTAAATCGTCCGCAGATTGCACACGTCCGAAAGACGCGCTTTGGTCTGGTCAGTCAATGCGCTGTCGAGACAGACGAAGATATCGTCGTCCTTCAGCGAGAGGGCAGCAATCGTTTCGTCTGCTACTGCCGCATCGAAGGAGGCGTAGAGACTGTGGGCGTGAAAATCACTTGTAACTCGTTGAACCGTATTTGCCGTAAATTGGAGGAGCACCTCGATGCGACTGTCCAACGGAAAACCAAGTTGGAGCATGACTTCGGTGAGAAGATGAGCGGGCTGCCAGCCGTCTACCAGCGGCGTTTCGAAGCGGTCGAAGAGCGTCTGAAGTTGTGCCGGGTCGCTTCCGTCGTAGTCCTGCCACGCCTTGTAGTTGGACGGGGCGAAGCGGTAGTAGCGGAAGCCTAAATCCAGTGGTGTATCAGTGTCATTGTTTCTATCAGTTTCAACTACGTGGAGCTTCTTGCCTACACGCCTAATGCGTTCCGCCGTAATTGCTGCGATAGTTGAAAAGTCAGTCCGTCCAGTTGCTTCTGGAAGTTGTACAAGTACAAACTGCCTATTACCCCCATCGCTTGCGTTTTGCTCCATCACAGCTTGAGCAACGGTACCTGAACCAGCAAAGAAGTCTAAGATTATGTCATTCTCATCAGATGTAACCAGTATTAGATGCTTCAGTAGCGAAACGGGTTTGGGATAAGAAAAAATTTTTTCCCCAAACAGATCAGCAACTTCACTATTGCCATCTTCAGACATTCCTACGGAATTGGGGAGCAGTGTCGATACTGCTTTCTTTGCCGCTTCCGTACCATACTTTTTGATAGCCTTTGCTATGTCTTCGCTCTCAAAAACACGGAATGCAGGTACACTTGTGTTTAAGAATGGATAGTCATCAGGAAAAACAATCTTTCCTCTGCGATAATATTCAGGAAAAGTATCCCTTGTTACGCCCCAAACTCTTTTGGGATTAACAGGATAAACCTTGCCTGTTTTTGGATCAACTAAATCGAAGTTGGAATTTGGTCTTTCAGCAGGTGTTCGCTGGGTTGTTAAGTCAGACAGTCTCCATCTATCGTTAGGATAATCATCAGAAGTAAAGTATTTTCTGCTATGGCTTGTTCCCGCCAAAAACCTTGCGCTCGCGGCAAAGCATACAATCCATTCGAAGTCTTGCGATACTCCGAAAGGAACATCACTCTTTGCAGTTCTCTTTCTCCAGGGAAAAATTGCAACAAAATTTTCCTCTCCAAACACCTCGCCCATAACTTGGCGTAAATTATGAACCTCATTGTCGTCAATACTGACAAAAATTACGCCGTCCTCGCGCAGGAGGGTGCGCGCCAGCAGGAGGCGGGGGTACATCATGTTGAGCCAGGTGGAGTGGAAGCGCCCGCCCGTGCGCGGGTTGGTGGTGAGCGGTCGCAGGAGCTCGTCCACCTGCCCGGTGCGGCGCAGGTAGTCTTCCGACGTCTCGCGGAAGTCGTCGCGGTAGATGAAGTCGTTGCCCGTGTTATAGGGTGGGTCGATGTAGATCATCTTCACGCGCCCGGCGTATGCCTTCTGCAGCAGTTTCAACGCATCAAGGTTATCTGCCTCGATGAATACATTGCGCGTTGTATCCTCGTTGACGCCTTCACCGGGTACAGGAATCAGCGTTCCGCGACTGGGTTCACTGGCACGGCGGCGCGCCGCCCGTTTGCCTGGCCAGAACAAGCCAAAGTGTTCAGCATCCGCGCCATCCTCCTCAACGTGATCGCCCAGCGCGGCACGCAGCGCCTCCCAGTTGATCTTCCCATCGGCGAACGCCTCCGGGACGATGGCTTTCAGTTGTTCAAGGCGCTCCGCATCAAAAGTGAATGCAGGGCGCAGCCGTTCGTAAGACATAGACGTTTTTCTCCGAAAATTGTGTTAAGTGCAGCAGCCTCTAGAACAGGAGTGGTTCAACTTTTGCGACAAACGCGGCAATCTTATCTTCCGCAATAGCGCCTGTTTTATATTTATATAGAAGATGCTGAGGTCTCCGGTGCGTGGGTGGTGTCTCTATGCCCATAAATTTCTCTATACAGTCTGGGACAGTCTCAATTCTACATGTAAACGGGTTTTTGTGACCGTTAATGAACCCTTCTAAGTCCTTGTGAAACGCTGTTTGTCCATCATCGTCGAACAAAACACTATGTGGAACTTTGAATTCATGGAGAAGCTGCATGTATCTGTGAAAATTATACTTTCCACCACAGTCGAGAACAAAGACCCCAGGCATAGCGGTGAGCCTTCGTTGTCGTATTAAGAAGTTGACGAAAACAGACTCCGTCGAACCTTCTACTAACAGGACACGCGACGCGAAGAACATGCCGCAGCGGTTTGGATCGAGCCACATGAAGTATTTAACTGCCTCCATATCCACACTGGCATCATCGGTAGGAACATTCTTGTTATGTTTTGTAAATAGTGCATTGATGGATTGATTGTCAGAAAGTATCGTAGAAAGTCTCTCTGTGCTGATTTGCCCGAAGACCGTACGTCCGTCCTGACGCGACAAACGTATCAGTGAAGTCAGATTATCGCTCTCATATGAGACAAAATGAGGGGAATGTGTTGAGAGCAATACCTGACTGCCGTCGTCCTGACTGAGCGTTCGAAGACGTTCCGCAAGCTCAAGCTGTTGAGTTGGATGCAGGAAAGCTTCGGGTTCTTCGAAAAGCAACATGGTGAGTTCGGTAGAATTATCGCCATCTTGTTCAAGATACTGACTCTTGAAACGAATGAGCTG
This sequence comes from uncultured Saprospiraceae bacterium, assembly GCA_964517145.1. Lineage (GTDB taxonomy): Bacteria > Bacteroidota > Bacteroidia > Chitinophagales > Saprospiraceae > JADJNW01. The sequence continues at coordinate 3,883 of CAZFBN010000175.1, read as the reverse complement.
GAAGATAATCTCGCGTTGCAGACCTTGACCGAACTGCTCTATGCGCTGCTCTTCCCCCACCTGAGCATCCTTTAGCCGAGGACTAACAAGCGTTTTGACGATATCATCGGGCGTCATTGACACGATATTTAGGACAAATTGAACGTTCCACGGTGTCAAACTCTCGGTCAGCGCTGCTTCTAATCCTTGGATTGAACGGTTACCATTCGCCTGCTCTGATCTTACATTTTGGGAGAATGCCTGAAATGCCTCAACGAGGCGTTGATATGCTTCACTGGTCTGTGCAATTGTCGAAAAGACGTCGTTGATTAGGTCACGAAGTGGCGAAGGGCCACTTGTCTTAGTGTGATCTTCAACTTTACTTGCAGCGGGAATGTAGATAACTTTCCCCAATTTACCCTTATAGGGTTTCGATGCTAGACCAGCGCTCTCATAAGCATATAAGCCCGGTTTTTGTGCGCCCTGAGGAGCGGAAAGGATACGGCGCACTCTCAACCGATTTTCTTCCACCTGATAGGCTGCATCCAGAGCGGCATACTCATCTGGCGTAAGCTGAAATGTGATCTCTACCCAGCAATGCTCGTCGGTTTCACCGACAATGGGCTTGTGTTTGCTTGTATCGTACTTTACATCGTCATAAAAGGCACGAATCGCATTGATTGTGTTGCTCTTGCCGGAATTGTTCGCGCCAATGAGCAGGTTGTAGTCCTGAAGCTCAAAGCTCCCATCATGGATGGAGCAAAAATTGTGGATTTCGACCTTTATGATCTGCAACGTTATTCTCCAAGGAGTGCATCAAGATAAGCATCTTCAGGTGATGCGTTCAAATTTGCTGCCACCCAGCCTTCCGGCGCGGGTTGATCGTCTACTTCTTCATAGTAGTAGCGATTGAAGTCGCGCAGTTTCCAGTTACGCGGCGCACTCTCTTGAGCATAAGACCGGTACGAGGAACATGAGTAGCGTGCGTCACAGATGCGACACACGCGCACTGCGTATCGCTGTCCGCTCGTCTGCCAGATTTCGTTCAACTGCGCTGCGGGCGGTGGTGCAAATTGACGGTTCTCGATCAGATCGACCGTCTCACCGAACAGCCGGATCGTGTCCTCAATATTGGCAGCGTTGTAGTCCATTTCGACGAGCGGTTGCCAGTCGTCAAGCGCTTTCAGCAACCGTGCCCGTTGTTCAGCATCAAGCTCGCGTATCGGTATGCCCGGCGGTATGGCATCGCGCACATCATCCGGGTACGCTGTCGCGATGATCGCCACGTCGTCTAATGGTTGCCCGCGAAGCTGCTGCCAGACGTAGGCATACAGATTCAACTGCATCGTGTAAAGATCGAGATGATCGCGCACGAAGTCTGCCTCGTGCGTCTTGATATCGTACATGATGATCTTGTCGTCTTCACGCACAATATCAACCACGCCTTCGATCCCGAAGTTGCGTCCTTCCGGGGAACGCTGGTTCGGAAGGTGAATCGGTACTTCGGTATCAGTGATGTGTTCCGCCACGTCGCGCAGCCGTAACCAGTACAGCATCACCTGGTTGAGCGCGGCTTCGCGTGCTTCAGGCGTGAGGGAACTGCCGTACTCCTGTCGGAGAAGCTCGAAGTTCTGGTCGAACACCTCGGTGATAAATGCCTCGATCTCGGGGCGGGTCATTCGGTTTTCCTTTCCGTGATCAAGTGCTGGTGCAGGTCTTCGAGCGTGTGATGAACGAGGCTACCGAAAAACATCGTCTGTGACTGAGCGGCGACGAAGCCATATTTCCTGAAGATCATGTACTGCCGTGCGCACTTCTGGTAGAGCAGATAGTCGCTTGTGAATGAGTAGTTACGCGGGATCGCTTTCTCCTCATCGTCTGCTACCGGGACACTGTTCACGTCGAATACTGGGATGCGCGGTATTGTCGCATCTTTCAAGAGTTCTTGGAACGGTTTATTGGTGCGCTGCCCTTGCCCTTTGATATGAGCAAGGATAAGCAGATTTTTGGCACGCGAAATTGCCACGTAAAACATCCGCATAATGTCGAATTCGGCGAGACGTGTAAGCGGCTCGCCGGCCCGCGTGAGCATCGGACGGATTATCGTTTCCATCTTCTGAGGGCCTTTGTCGTCCTTTCGGAGATTGCCCAACACCACAACAGGAAACTCTAACCCTTTCGACTGGTGGATAGTGAGAAAAGGAATGCGCCCTTTCGGAAACGGATCGTCTGCATCCTCATATTCGGCTTCGCCGCGACGAAAGAGCGCGTATAGGTATGATCCGAAGAGCAAACGCACATACGAACCATCGGCGATGCGTGACGATGGGATGATGGGAACATATTCATCCATAAAGCGTGCGAGATACTGTGTGATCAAGCCGAGATTGCAGATGGGTCCTTCGTCTTGCGCGCTCTCTGCCAAGTCGTACATCGCCTTGAAATGCTTAAACCCCGACAGGCGATAGAACAGGTCGAGCAGACTCCAATTGATGGCGGTTGCACGCTTCAGTACATAGTCGAGCGTGAACGGTTTCTGCCCATTCTTCAGCCGCGCTTTGACGACATTCTCGAAACTCTGGCTGACTAGTGCGCGCTTCGCTGGTTCACTCAATCCGGGCGCGCTGTGAAGGACCCGCTTCATCGCATCGATGTTATAGGGTGTTTCGATTCGCCATCCGTTACGCTCAACAACTCCAAGCAGGATACGGTAGTCAGATACGGAACGCTCAAGCTGGGCGCGCTGGGCTTCGACAAACTCCGTCAATGATGAGTCGGCTGCCAGTAGTTCACGTCCACGCTGGTCAATGCGGTCGATCCAGTCGTAAAAGTCGTTGTAGTCTCGACCGGGAAATGCGCCTCGCTCGGGCTTGCCGAAGATGCGCACAATCACCCCGAACATGTCGATAGATTCGTCCACTTCGAGGAACCGTCCGGCACGCGGCGCGTAGCTGCGCAGTCCAACTGCTTCCAGCGCCCTCATCGCACGCTGTACATGTTCGGACTTCAAGCTGGGGAACAGGAAAGCGATCTGATTCGGGTCTTTGACTTTGCCCGTATCTACAAGTTGGCGCACCAGTCCCGCAATCTCTGTATATACATCTTCCGGTTTCCCAGCTGTACTGGCAACAACAGATGCCGCCTCATCGACGCGATGTGCCTCGATACTTTTTGCCACGCGGTATGTAGACGCGCCTTCTACCCAGTTGCAAAGGCCCATGAACTGGTTATAGAAACGGACGATCTGCGACCGTGAGCGATAGTTCCGCACGAGAGGGATGGTGCAGGGTGACACCGAAAGGTTAGTCTGACACCGTTGCGGGAACTGCACGAAGTTCTCAACCGTCGCGCCGCGAAAGCGGTAGAGTGCCTGATCGTCGTCACCGACAACGCAGATATTCTTATGTCCACTTGCCAGCGCGAAGAAAAGCTGCTCCTGGATCGTGTTCGTATCCTGATATTCATCAACGATCACGTGACGGAAGGCATTGCTCGCGGCTACACTGCGCTGAATCACTTGCAGTGCCTCCCGCTGGAGTAGGGAAAAATCGGTCAGAATAACCGATCCGTTCCGTAGTCCTTCTCCATAGGCACGAGATAAGCCGATCAAGTTTTGCACACGCTTATAGTGTTCGCCATGTGTGCGTCTCGTCACCCGTTCCAAAGCTGCGTTATGTTCGAGGTTTTCTTCTGACATGCGGTTGAAAAAACCGATACAGTTCATTACCGCTTCGTGCTTAGAAATGCTACCGCTCTCGAAAACCGAATTGACATAAGGAATAACCTCCTCCGCATCGATTCCGAGGTGCGACGTGAGCGTCGCCCAGTTGCCTCCATTCATGAGGTAAAAATTGTACTGACCCCCTTGGATTGGACAGAGGGCTAAATGAAGTATCCTATGTTC
>CAZFBN010000174.1:0-10541 GCA_964517145.1 uncultured Saprospiraceae bacterium | reverse complement strand
TGTAAGGATTGCCCAACAGGTCCACTGTTTCCAGAATGGCGGTGATGCCTGCAATCGGCTGATCTTTACCCGTTGGCACCTGCAAGCCATCATCGGTCAAATCTTCCCAGGTGTAGTTACCAATCTTCGCCAATGGCTGGTAGTAGTCTTCCAATTCCCCGTCGTTCACGCAACCGTAGAAGTTGACATTTTCCTCGGTGGTTAAGCGGATTCGCAGATGCGTTTTCAGTACGTTTTCACCACCAAAATCTGCGTCTATTGGCACATTGAAGCAGTAAAGCTGCGTGCTTGTGCCACTTGGTACAGATGCATTCTCGAATACAACGAGTTCATTGGCATCGAGTGTAGCTTTCGTACCAAAATCGCCATCCCCATTAAAGTCAATCCAAGCATAGAGCTTCGCATTGCTCACATTCCCTGGAACGGTAGTTGTCACTTCAATGCAAGCCTTATTGCCTGGAATCAATGGCGTGATGAATCGTACACCGTCTTCGTCATCCGTGCAGTCAGTTCCCATTTTGTAGGCGCTGCCGGTGTTGTCATCTCCACCAATGTTGCGTCCAGCTTCACTGTCAGGTGCGCCGTCGCGCTCTGCATCTACGCAAGAACCTAAGAAGAAGCCAGGTTGAATCACGTGCTTAGCCGGATCAACATCAGCCAGGGTAGTGCTAATAAAGTTTTCGTTAAATTGTGAAGCAACAGAATTATTTGGCAAGTCGCCATAATCCAGGGGTACAAAGCCTGCGTCAAAGGTTTGATTAACAAAATTATCTGGGAAATTACCAACCTGATTTGGCTTATCATTCAAGCCGTCTTCTCCCGTTGGTTGCTCATTTGCTTTCCCAATTTCAAAAGCAATCATCACCATGCCGCTGAGTGGATTGTCAATCGTGCCATCATCATCTGCGCCATCGGCAAAGTCGCTATCTACCTGATTGTTTTGACCAACATTAGGCTTGGTTGGTGTCAGGCTTTCCGGAGTGGTAATCACCAGTTTGTACTTGGTATCTTCTAGTAGTCCACAGAAGTAATACGAGCCATCCTTGCCATCAATGGTAGCCGTTGTAGTAAAGTAGTCTTTATTATCATCAGTAGTGATATCTCCATCAAAACCTGCCCAGACTAATTTGACTATAACTCCATTCAGACCAGCTTCGCCCGCATCCTGGATACCATCATAATCCTGATCCAACCATGCCAGGTTACCAACCTTCGCGATATTGAGTTTATAATCTTCTACTTCCCCTTGAGGAACCGTCACATCGTCATCGTATTTGTCTGGACCATTTGGACTATCAACACCGACAGGGCTCAGGCGGAAGCGTGCGAATACCATGCCATCGTTGTAAACAGCACCCGCAGGTACTTGGAAGCAGTATTTTTTGCTCGTTACGCCACCATCTGCAATCGAAGCCTTGCCGTCATTGCCAAAGTCACCGCCCGTCAATTTTTCGTCGTCATCCAATTCGCCATTGCCATTAAAATCAATCCAGCCTTCCAGCACGGCAGCGGCGTCCGTTTCATTTTCAGCTGTCACTTCAATGCAGGCAGTAGAATCTGGAATGAGTGGTGTAACGAATTTGATACCATCTTCATCGTCTGCACATTCACCCGCTACCATCGTACCAGCAGTGCCATCATCGCCACCGTCCGCCACACCAGCATCGGTATCTGGTGTTGCTTCACGCTCTGCATCTACGCAGGTGCCCAGGTACAAAGTAGAAATCGCTGCGTGTACCGCGCCACCATTGGTCATCTTCGTTTTGAAGTTTTCATCCGGCGTCTCTGGCAAGTCACCATAGTCCAAACGTGCAAAAGCAAAATCGAAAGTTTCATCCGTTTGCATATCAGGGAAGGTATTAACAATACCCTCGTCGCCTTCGCCTTCTTCCTCAGTCGGCAATTTGGTTACATCCGTAATCGTAAAGTTGGTCATCACCATGCCCGACATTGGATTATTATTAAAATCGCCATCATTATCCGATTCATTATCACCAATATCAAAACGGCTTGGCGTATAATTACTTGGAGAAATGACAACGATTTTATACTTGCCATTGGTTAAGCCGCAGAAGTAGTACAAACCAGCTACATTGTCGATAGAAGCAGTGGTCGTTTCATACACCTTATCGTCTCCACTTACCGTCGGAACATTGTTTGGGAAAGTGGTTTCTAGATTCATATTATCACCCTGATAGATCAAATACACTTTTACGCCATTGATACCTGGCTCATTACTAGCTTGTTGTCCATCAAAGTTATTATCTTCCCAAACCAGGTTACCGACTTTGCCCAGCGGGAACCAGAAGTCTTCCACTTCACCAGTTTCGGCTCTGCCAAAGTAGTCCAAATCAGGGTTCATGCCACTCATGCTGAGGCGGAAGCGTGCGTGCGTTTCGCCACCTTCAAAAGTTGCAGTGGAAGGCACATTAAAGCAGAATATATAAGTATCTGAACCATTTTCAATAAGAGCTTCGGTGGTATTGACTGCATTTCCATCAATCTTTTTCCACGTGATTAATTCATCCGCATCGCCAGCGAAATCGCCATCCCCGTTAAAGTCAATCCAAGCTTTTAAGAAACCAGTACCGTTCATAGAAGTCGCGGTCACTTCCAAACATGCCTCATAGCCCGGAATCAGGGGCGTCAGTAAACGAATACCGTCTTCGTCATCGGTACATCCAACTCCATTTGGTTGAGATACAACACCAGAAATAGCGTCATCTCCAGTTGATTGGTTAGAAGGCGAGCCATTGGTTTCAAATTCAACGCAGCTACCCAAATACAAACCTTGCTTGTAGGTATGGTAAGCGCCATTTTGACCATTTGTTGTCGAATTAAAACTATTTGGCAAATCGCCGTAATCGCGTCCGCAGCTCACAAAATAATCGGTAAACACACAAAGTGGATTCACTGCATCTTTTACCGTAACAATAAGGGTTTCGTCAATGGTGAGCGCATAGGGACCAAAAGGACCTACTGGCGTACCATAATTAAGATTAGGAACTACATCAACCTGATAAATCGAACCATCTAATTCTCTTTTTTCTACAATGAGGGTAAATTTCGTGCCACCGTCAGTTCCTGTTTTATTCGCAGTAAAAGAGAAGGAAACTTCGTCGTCGTTCAAATCATTTGGATCATTTTCATCACAAACCACATCAAAGTTCACATCTTCCAAGAAGCAGTCGCCACGCAACACCCCTAAGTCAAGGGTCAAGTCTTCTTCACCATCTGATAACTCTGTAATAGGCGTCATTGCCATTGCAACGTCTGCATCACTATCCACATCATCGGCGGCTTGATCCGGGTTAATTGGCGTAAGCGATACGGGTAATGTTGAAAAATCAAACATTACATAATATTTACCTGGCTCCAGATTTGGGAATAGGTAATAACCTGGGCGACCGTTCTGATCAAAACCCGTGGTAGTCATCGCCACCATTTCGTCGTCGCCGTCGCCTTTCGTATCATTAGTAGTGCTGAATAATTTAACCTTTACATTGTTGATGCCATTGGCAGCCGGTTCGTCCTGTTTGCCGTTTTGATTTTCATCTTCCCAAACGTAGTTACCCAAGCTGGCTTTTGGACTATCTTTGATAATAATCCCCACTTTATTGGGCTCTGCAATTGGGAATAAATCATCGTTATCCATGCGCACACCTTGGTAGGCAAAAGAGTTCCAAGCAATTTCACCAACAGGTGCATTTACTGGTGCAAATACATCCCATTCTAATACAATCACTTCTCCTTCTGCAATTGGACGGTTGAATTCCAATTTGATAGCCTGTACATCCGTCAAAGAAGGCGGCGGAAGAGTACTCCAAAAAGGACCCGTACACAAATTAGGTAAAAATGGCAGCATGAACTCACTCCGGCAAGGGTTTTGCTCAATGGAGTAATAAATATCCACCATGTTTAATGTACCATTAGGATTGACAGGCGTTGAAGATAAGTTTGGACGCCATTCGGTCAAACGCAAGGCGTTGGTCGTGATAGCCTGGTCGCCAATCCAAGGCAGAATGTCAATCAATACAAATTCATCGACTTTCACGTTACCGGTATTCACAATTTCAAGACGATAAGTTGCCTTGCCACCAGCAAAGGTTTGACCAATACCATTCAGGTTTTGTGGGCTAGGTACGCCTCCTCCCGGATTGAAATAAACGAAGTCGTTATCGCATGCGCCTTTTACGCCTTTGCGCGAGTCAATCTGTGCCAGTGTCAGAATGTTGAGCTGATTGTTGCAACCCTCCGCGACTGCATCCGTATCAGAGCCTCCAATCACATTATTTCCATCGTCCACTGCGGTTCCATCCACTGTGAAGCAGTTCTGAATATTTCCAACGAGGGTGCCGGGTTTTACTTTTACTTTGAATTTGATTTTGTAAGTGTCGCTGGTAGCATTTCCATTTGTAGCGCCAGGCAAGGTATTCCATTTCCAAACCAATTGACCTGTATTTGGATCATAAGTGGATTCGTCTGGAGTTGGCAGATTTTCAAACATGACAGATCCAACTACGTATTCCAACGCATCGGGCAAATCATCTGCTACCAACACATTATTAACTGTAAATGCCCCTGCATTTTGGAAAGAGATTTCGTAATCTGCGGTTTGAGTCGGGAATTTATCGGCATCTCCTACCAATTTTTTACTCGGATTCACCGGACCCACTTCTTCTACCGTGATCGTTACACAATCCTCTACTTCATCCGTGCGCACGTTGGTACCTGTACCAATCACTGAAAAACAGTTTTCAATGTTACCTGCGCCTACGGTCGGGTCAATCGTTGCTTTGAACGTAATTTCATAGTCGGTATCATTCCCTGGAAGGACAAGTCCCGTAAAATCCCAGGTCAGTTTTCCATTTACATTGGAGAAATCGGGATTTCCAATACCTGTAATGTTGGCATTGTAGCTAACTGAGTTGTCAACGTAAGTAAGTCCAGCCGGTAATTGATCCATTACCATCGTGTTAGAAACGGCAAACGGACCCTGATTTTTCCACTTTAAAGTGAAGGTTACTTCATCTTTCGGGAAATATTTGTCGTTTGGAGTAGTAATGTCTGTTGCCAGTTTATCGGGACTCGAAGGACCTACGGGCAATATCGTAATGGCATCACAATCTCTTAATTCGCTATCGAAATCACATCTTTCAATTGGAGTACCACTGTTATTGCCATCAATAGAAAAACAATTCGTCAAGGTCTTTGCAGTAGTACCTGTTTTGACCTTTGCTTTGAATGTGATGGTAAATTTATTGGCATCTAAACAATCAGGATCATTCGGTAAATCGTCGCCAGGAAATGACCAGGTCAACTCTTGACCAGATTGAGAAGGCTCGAATGCTGCTACGGGGAATCCATTGAAAGTAGTGCTGTTGGCTACGTATTCCAAATCAGCTGGCAATACATCTGTTATAACCGCATCTTCCAATACTTTTGTACCACAATTGCGGAAAGAAAGCGTGAAAGTCACCTCATCTTCCGGGAAAAATTGGTTCTTATCGCTGCTCTTCACGATGTTTTGAGGACCTTCTTTTGGGTCGCGCGCAATGCCTTTAGAGGAGCAATTATCTTCATAATTTTGGCTATTGTAATCGCCAGAAATAGTAGCGCTTGCGTTGATACAGTCAAAATTAGCATTGTTATCATCTGCGCAATCAATACAGTCACTCTCTGTGATTCTTGGATTAGCGCCGTTAACGGCATTGCCATTATTATCGGTAGCTAATACGGTGTAGTCAAATACTACATTGCTCATGGGCATAAAGCCCGCAGGCACCGTACCAAACGTATAAGTAATGGTTTGTAAATTAGATAAACCGGCTGCATCTGATCCCATTCCATCGGTGGAGGTTGTAAAATTATAATTGCCTCCGCCGCCACCATAATAAGTGTAAGCAACATTCGCATTGATGCCTAAAAACGATGGCATATTGGCAAAAATCATTTTCGGAATTGCCGTCACTGCTACTTCTTCCGGGATGTTGATCACCACCGTGAAGTTGTTCATCTCGGTTGCGCCGTTTTTGAATTTCACATTCAATTCACCCGCTTGCCCGATTTCTCGAGTGCCCATTGAGAAAGTAGCACATTCTACACCAGGCACAGGCGGTGCAGGCATTTTAATTTGCACGGTTAAATCATCACTTACATTGCTGATGCCACAAGTGTATTTGTAAGAAGCAGCAGCATTAAATGTTACATTTACATCATCAAAGGTTGGGGAGTCGAATAGAATGTCAAAATCAATGGTTTGATCAGACGTCACCATCGCACCCAGATTCCAGGTCACCGTACCGGTGGTTGCATCAATATTAGGGTTCATAGGACTACTGCTCACCAGCATCCCGCCATTTCCGGTTTTGAGCGCATCCAGTTGTACACTTACCAGTATGCCCGCTCCTGCCGTAGGCTCCTCAATGGTCGTGAAAGTCGTACCATTTAGTTGGTTAAGGGTCACTCTAAATGAGGAACTTGACCCTGCAATGGGCATACCCACATTTTGAACATTGATAACATAAGGGTCCGCTGTGTCATTAACAGTAACCGCCTCCGCATCATTGCCTTGTACCATCGAGCCACCGGCGTCTGCCATGCTTTCCACTGAAACATTGATGTTTGTATCATCACACACCGTACCCTCCGGCACTTTCACTATTACTTTCATGATCCCCGTGCTACCCGCAGGTAAGGGGTTTATCATGTTGATTTTTAAATCATTGGTGTTGCCGTCAAAGTTGTAATTTTGTACATGGAGCGTTCCAGCGAAGCTCACAAGCTCAAGTGGATCCGGCAAATCCACAATAATCATGGCATTATCAAAATCGTTAATATCACTCTGGGTACTATACGAAATGGTATAAGTGATATTATCTCCGGCATTAGGCGTAGCGTCATTTACGGAGATAAAAACGTTGAACTTGTCGTTTCCGGCAAAACCAAAAAACGAAGCAATTTCATTGGTTAAATTTTCGAGGAGACTCGCTTTATTCGCATTATTTGCCACTAAAGAAGCGGAAAACAAGGATAAAGCAAGCATGAAGCTGGTTAATGCTAAAAATCGCATCTGTAAATTAGGCGATCGTCGTTTTAATTGTGTCAATATTTTTTTCATGTGCTTGAAATATGATTTGTTTGTAAAATGCAATACAAAAGTAGCCCTGCCACCTTACGATGACAGGGAACCTACACCTTAAAAGCTTTGTGCTTAGTGATTGGGTTTGAATAAATTATGATACCCCTACTTACAATTTTTGTGCGTTTTGTAACGACTGAGAACGGTTTTGGGATGAATAGAATCCTTGTTTTAATTCACCTAATTTACAACTTGAAGCATGTTATTATATGAATGGCAATAGCCTATTTTTAGCTTTCACCTGATTGACGGTTGGATGTGCTTATTTTCCTGACTTTTTTGTAAAATATTTTAAGAGAGTATCTGGTATCTATGATAAATGTCGCACAAATTATAATATAACGTGCAAATTTGATTTACTTACAAGTGACTGATTTTCTGGTCCTTAGCTAGGAAGCCCGAATGAGTATATCCGAGCTTCCAGCGAGCGTAGAACAAACCTTTGTATCACTTGTCCCTCAAATAATTACTATTCCATAGTATATTGATTCACCAAAATTTTGAAATAGTAAACAATCAGGGCAAAGTGTGTAATTTTGTTTGACAAATCAAGCCGTTTTTCGATTTCCTGGCACCGTTTTTGTTTATTTGTTACAACTTCCTTGATCTGCCTAAAGAAGTTGTTCGCGCTGGTTTATTCCTAAAACCGAGTTACGCTGAAATTGTGTCAATAACAATGATTTGTACTTTTACTTTTGTAAGGGTGTAAATTATTTTCATGACTACTATTTTATTTTAATGCGAAGATACATTTGTTATCACCTTGCAAAAAGGACAGTAAAGGGCTGTTTGTTACCTTGGCTTTTTGTGAAAAATACAAGCATTTTAAATAATTACTTGAATTGTCCATTCTATCCAATGAAGTGCAATCCATTTAACCCAAATTTTAATTCGTTGTTTTACAATGTTTTACAAAAATAAATTTTCATTCAATCCACAATACACGTGTGAGTCAAGACCAAATTCGGGGACAGTTGACACCATTTTTGTTACCCTTTAAATCAAATGATTTGGAAAAAAATTAATTTGTATTTCGATGTCCTGTCAAACTGTTATTGGCATCAAGCGTCGAGAGCACGATGTCCCACAATGCTTCATACGGAATGATTTCTACCTCTAAGGATTGACTCGAAATTTGGAGCGGAAACGAATGCAACTCTTGCAGTAAGGATGCTGTTTTTTTTACAATATCTGAGTAACGGTAATGGTTGAGGGGTATTTGTAGCAGCATTTTGATAAAGCAATAGCTGCGCCGGGCGCTGTAATAAGCCAAGTGGCGCGCACAGTATTTGTTAATCGCCTCTACCTGATCGGCGGCATCTCCATGCTCTTTTTGCAAGATGGAAAACAGGAGTTGCGCAATCAAAATGGCAATATTCATGCCCGCTTTGTCTTTGGAAAAGACTTCAATTTCGTTTAAAAATTTGCCCACCTTAAATTTCAATGTGACTGGCGTAGAAAGCTGTAACACATTGGTTTTCAAAAGAAAAGACAAATACGCTTCAAATATTTTCCAGGTTTCTGTGACATGCGTGGGCAAAAACTGAAATTGGTTGTTATTGGTAACCGATTGAAAAACCTGAAATGCCTCCTGGTATCTCTTGGTATGTGTAAAAAGTAAAAAAGAAAGCTCCTGGTATTTAAACCAATTAAAAATACCGGGTTCGATGTATTTATCTAATATTTTAGCAATTTTAATCGCTTCTTCATAATTTTTAAGATTGATGTAAGTTTCAAACATTTCATAATAAAAAATTTGCAAGGGCGCGTTCGCTGTGTAAGCCTTTTCTTTAAAAAAATCAATGGCAGCTTTACACACATTCAGCGTTTCCTGATAGTCATTGATGCTGCGATAAATGGTCATTTGGACCAAGCGCCCATACAAATGCAAGCGATAGCTATGGTGTTGCTGTAAGTCGGCTTTTAACTCCTGATAATAAGTTTTTGCATTTTCATGAATAGCAGCATCCAGTTTTCTTACATTTACATAATGAATGGTCAAATAAGTAAAATATTCTTCTGCCAACTCTTCTTTTTGGCACAAGTAATTATATTTTTTGTACAAATCATTATAATAATTAAATTTCCGTTCATCGCCCTCGATCGTGCCATAGTGGATGCGCAGGGTCGCCGAAGCGTCGCGGCAAAGATCAGAAAACTCAAATTTCATGGCGTCTTTGAGCACTTTTGAGCAAAGCTCGATGCCATTGACCCGTACATTTTTAGAAAGGAGCAGTTTGGCGGCAGCCCATTCTTTGTAGCAGGTGAAAGAAGCTTTTTGACGGTCGGTAGAATCGGATTGTTTTAAATTGATAGAAAAGAGCAACTCAATGAGCCTATTCTTTAAGGTCATTTTTAGCTTTCGGTAAGCAGAGGGCGACTCCCCTTCATGCGCATAAAGCGCTTCAAATGCTGCTTCATCGCCGCTCCACGTATTACTCAAGGTGCCTTCGTAAAGCTGTTGAAGCTTGGACGCTTTTTTCTCTCGAGCAAGTGCTGCCTTTTTACCCAAGTGCTTGTCAATAAAAAAAATTAATTCTTTTAGCTCGTGCATGTCAATGGCTAAGTTAAAATCATAAAAACAATTGTATTTTTTGACAGCTTAAAAAACCAAATTTGCTTGAAGCGTGCTACCAAAAAACACGCCCTACTATGGGCAAAGAAGATAGTTGTGTAAATTTGCATTTGATGCGTTGAGTCGTTATCAATTGGAAAAAAGAGGTATGCAGATAGATCCAAAGCTATGCTTTAGTACATGTTAGAGTGTGATCGTGTGGTTAGAAGTGAAAAAAGAAAATATGCTAATGTAAAATTAATTACATTGCTTTTTTTTAAAAGGAATTGTAGGGAATAAGTTGCTGCTAAAAATAGCATTTAATTGAAAATCCATTGCTTAGCCTGAACTTAAATCGAAAAAACAAGTTGAGCAACTACTTGGGCATAGTGTGTTTGACACACAAAGAGAAGAAATATTTCAAGTATTTGCAATCGAACACAATGTAGAATTTATGTAACCCTTCATTTATAGGAGTCTTGGTTTTTTTTTAAAATTTCAACTTCGCATTTAAGCGCAAGCAGATATTTTCTGTTTTTATATTTTAAAAAAAATGAATAATGGTACTTGCATATTCAATTAAAATTTTATAATTTAAGCTTTAATGCTGGCAGTTTTGTGTGGGAATTGTTTTGAGCATTTTAGAAAGCAAAGAAATCAAAGGCTTTGCTGATGATAAAAATCGCTATTGTAGAAGATCAAGAACAGCTCATCTCCATTTTGGAGCGGTTCATTTGTCAAAATCAAGCGTTGCATTGTATTTTGAAGGCATGTAATTTGGAGCATTTTTTTGAACAATTAGCCGTTTCTCCGTCAATAGACATTATTTTGTTGGATATTTTTTTA
>CAZFBN010000173.1:0-10541 GCA_964517145.1 uncultured Saprospiraceae bacterium | reverse complement strand
AAAAATAATATCTTCATAAGTGGCGATCAGTTTTTCCCAAATTTTAAAAAAAATGGTTAAAATCTCGCCCATTTGAAACGGCTTAATCGTCAGAAGGTCATGTAAATATTTTAATAATTTTCAAAACATTAAATGACCATGAAAAAATTGTTGTTTTCACTGAGCTTACTGGCAGCTTTGTCACTGTTTGCAATGAGTTTTTATTATTTTAACAACGAAAAGAAAGCTTTGCAAAATCTAGCAGGGACTTACGAAGACCCGCAACCTTACACGTATGGGCAAGCCTGGGGGCATCGCATTTTTACGTTTGAACAAGGAAAATGGACGCTCAAATTCACCCTTGCCTTAGATCCGGCAATGAAAAATCCGGTTTTTATCTTCAGAACGTATGGCAACTACAAAGTGCTACGCAAATCGAAGACGGTAAAAAATGCGTATGAAGCCTTATTTTTGGAAGATAAAAAATTTGTGACATTAAAAACGGACAATCAAAACTTGGTGGATGCTTTTGGATTTGCACCTTGCGAACTTACACTGAACGTGGAAAAAGATATTTCTAAAGACGGTTGTTCGGCTTGGAAATCCATTGCAATTTGCAATCAAGACCACGACTTGCTGTCGCTTGATGAAGATGGAAAATTATATTTTGGGGGAAAGACCTGCCGACAACGATATGTGTACCGCCGACAAACGCCCGACCAAACTGACGCCCCCAGTGGTAAAAGCTAAATAAAATGGATCAAGAACAATCCCTCAAACAGGCGATGAGCGGCGACATCCACGCTTTTCAGCGCCTGTTTGTTGAATTTCAGGTGCAGCTCAAATCTTACCTGTATCGCCTCGTCGCAGATCGCAACGATGCAGACGATCTGGCGCACGATACGTTCATTCGCGCTTTTGACAAAGTGGCGACCTTCAGAGGCAAATCTTCCTTTAAAACCTGGGTTTTCCAAATTGCAACAAATTTAGCTTACGATCATTTGAAAAAATATAACCGTTGGACAGTGGATACCAAAGCGTTGGCGAAGGATCTGTGCATGAACACCCCTGCGGTGTATGGCGCGGTGATGCGTGTGCATGAGGCTTCGGGCGAGGGCGCGTTTGACATGCGCGACCATATTGACCATTGCTTTACTTGCATGGGCAAAACGCTAGCAATTGAGAATCAGGTAGTTTTGATTCTAAAAGATATATATGATTTTGCCATCAAAGAAATCGCGCTTATCATGGGCAAGTCGCAGGATGTTGTAAAGCATTTATTGCAAGACGCCCGCCACACCCTGATGGATATTTTTGACAATCGCTGCGCTTTGATTAACAAAAATGGCGTGTGCCATCAGTGTTCAGAATTAAATGGCATGTTTAATCCCAAGCAAAATCAGCAGGAGGCGCTCAACAAGATTGATTTGGTAAAGGGTTCTAAAAAATACAATCGAGCAACGCTTTTTCAAATGCGTATTGCTTTGATTAAAAATATTGATCCGCTGCGTGGAGAAGGTGCTGCTTTGCAGGATGTGCTGATGCAATGCGACCGAATGGCGATGGGAGAAATTGATGGAGTAGGGGATTTTTGAACCTTTAACTATTTTTCAAACGCTTAAACTCTAGCACTTCTCCGACATTACGCTGTGTTAAAAAGTGCAATCTCATCTAATTTTCCCACTTTGTTTTCCGCTCTACGCAATTTATTATTAAAAAAAACGATACTTTTTTAAGGTACTTACGTCACAATAGCAAGTGAAAAGTTGAAAAATGTCCTGAATGGTCAAAAAATCAGAAAAAAAGGTATATGATTCATTTTTAACAACTTTTTTTTCGGCGCGATATTTGAAGTGAACGCAGATAGGACTAAATTTACAATTCAAATAATGCGAGAGAAACCACAACTGCAAGCCCTGTTCATAAACCCTACCCCTCCCTTTACCGCTGTTGGCAGAGAAGTAAAGACAAATGAACGAAACGATACGAAAAATGCAATTATTTTTGCAGTCGCTTGGAGTGGCAAATGCCCAACGGAGATAAAAACATTGTTGATTTTCCAAAACCGATTATTCAAACCATAATCCCATGAGGCACATCTACAAACGGCTATGGCTGACCGATTTGGTTGGCTTTGGCAAACAATATTACCTGCCGATTTTTCCAATCGCAGGGGGAATTGTTTCTTTTTTAATATTTTTTTTGTTGATAAACAGTGGATTATCTGCACAAAATTTTCCGGCTACCCTCTCGCAATTGCCCAAAGGCAAAAAAATAATTCTCACTTACCAGGCAACTGTTAACAAACCGCTCCAACCGCGCACGACACGCAGCGTTTCCGATCAATTGTCAGTAACTGCGGATGGTACAGCGATGGTGCTGAGCGACGATCCACTGACCAGTTTTTTGAACGATGCCACAAGCACCGCTGTCTTGGGGTGCACCATTACGGACATCAGTGCCAGTGCGCCGACCTGTGGTGAAAATAATCAATACAGTATTAATATCACGGTGAAAAATGACGGTGGCGCGCCAACGACGGGCAATTTGGTCATCGAAGCTGGTGGGCAAACCTTTACCGCAGCGGTTAAAGCAAATGACACTTTACAAACGCTCGCTCTTGCGCTGCCTGCGAGCGGGCAGCCGGTGGAGGTGAAAGCTTTTTATTCGGATTTACCAGAATGTATGCTTACAAAAACTGCGTTGTTTACAGCTCCGGTTGGGTGTGGTTCGATTGGCAATCGCGTGTGGGAAGATTTGAACGGCAATGGTATTCAAGATGCAAATGAAAATGGCATTCCGAACGTGACGGTGCTGCTGCTGCGCTGTACGGGCGATACCTTGTCACAAACGCTGACGGATGCAAGTGGTTTGTACCGTTTTAATACCTTGGCAGCAGGGGAGTATAAATTGCGGTTTAATCTGGCTACTGCCGCTTCTACTTTTGCGAATGGCGTTTTTACCTTGAAGGATGTGGGCGTTGACACCGTGGATTCGGATGTGGAAGTAAATAGTCGCGAAACAGCGTGCGTGACATTGACTTCAGGGCAGCAAAATCTGAGTGTGGATGCGGGGGTGTATGTGCCTGCAACGCTGGGCAATCAGGCGTGGGTGGATAACAATCGCAACAATATTTTTGATGGCGAGGATGCCCCACTGGCAGGTGTGACGGTGCGTTTGTATCGTTGTGACAATACAACGCAGCCATTGGCAGCACAAACCACAGGTTCTAACGGCTTGTACCTTTTTTCAAATCTGGCACCGGGCAGCTATCGCGTAGAATTTTCTTTTCCGCCTTCGGGCATTTATGAACGGGTGTTGACGAATGTAGGAGGCGACAATGCCGATAGCGATGCAGGTACGAATGGTTTTACCGATTGTTACACCTTGCAGTCGCGTTCGCAAAATTTGAGTGTGGATGCAGGTTATACATTCTGTCCACCAGCCACTAGTCTGGCGTGTCTTGCCAGTGTGAATTTAACAATGAGTCCGGCGGCGTGTTCGTTAAAAATTACGCCAGATATGTTGTTGTCGGTTGCGCCTTCCTGTGCTTCCACATTTGAAGTGCGGGTTGGTCCGCTCAACGGGCAATCCTTCGGCGATGTTGTGACGAGTCAATACGTGGGTCAGACGCTGCGAGCAGTAGTGATTGATAAACAAACAAATAATTTTTGCAGCAGCAATATTGTCGTAAAAGATTTGACCAAGCCGGTGATCATTTGTCCTCCGAATACCAACAAAGCTATTGCGCCACAGCAAGTGCAACTCATCAGCGGTACCTTGTCCTCCATTCACAATTCGGCGAATCTAGCTGCGCTCAATTGCTTTCAACCTTTAGTCAATCCGATCGGCGGCAATCATTTTTATGAACTGTACAGCTTTACTGTTACAAAAGCGGATGTATTCACGTTTGAACTTTCTGCTACTTTTGGCGATGGAGCTGCATTATTATATGAAAATGAGGTAAATACGCAGAGCCTTTGTCAAGATGTGTTTGCGCAGAGCTATCAAAGTTTCACATCGGGTATCTTTTTTACAAATTTGAATCCGATTTTGAGATTGACGGCGCGGCTGGTGCCTGGCAAAACCTACACTTTATTGACCACTTCGCGGGCGCCGGGTGCTACGGGCACTTACTCCTGGGCGGCGTACAGCGATGCCGATGGCTTGATGAGCAACCTCAATGCGTTGCCAACACAGGGCGCGTACGATCTGATTTGCACCGATATTAATCAAATTTTGAATAATCCAGGTAGTCTGGCATTCGTGGGAACACCAGAAGCCATAGACAATTGTGGCGTACCAACGGCAAATATTACATTTACCGATCAATTGATAGACGGCGGTGAATGCGGGGGCAATACTATTTTCAGAACTTTTACGGCAAAAGATGCTTCTGGAAATTCCGCTCAATGCACGCAACTTATTAGCATTCGCAAACCAACGTTGGCTGATGTGGTAAATCCGCCGCTTACTGTATTTTTAGAATGCGATTCCAGCTTTCCTTTAGACGTCAATGGCAATCCTAGCCCGGAAGCTACGGGCTTTCCGTTTGTAAAAACGGCTTTTGGTAATGTAAATCTGACTGTTACATATTGCACTATTACTGCATCTTATGAAGACAAACCTCGTGCGGCTGGCTGTTCGGACGCGTACACGTTGCTGCGCGAATGGACCATTGCAGATTTTTGCAATCCACTTAATTTCCTCACTTTCACACAGTTCATTCAGGTGGGCGATAGCGAACCGCCCATGATTGCTTGCCCTACGACGGATGCTGATGGCGACGGCGTTTTGGATACGCTTATTTTTTCTACCATTTCTACGGCATGTTCCGCCACTTTTGAAGTGCCGGCGCCATTTATCACCGACAATTGTTCGAGTTCAACGTTTCAGGTCGAAATTATCAGCGATACGCTTGTTGAAATCCGCGATGAATTTGGCTTTTTGATTGACACCCGCCTTGAAAAATTTGTTCGTGCCACGGTTCAATCTAACAGTTCCTTACAGGTTCAAAATATTCCAATCGGCGACCACCACTTTAAATACACTGTGACCGACGCTTGTGGAAATGTTGCCGCCGTAGAATGCCCTTTCAAAGTGCGCGATTTGTCAGAACCGGTAGTCGTTTGCAAAAGTAGCATCACTGTTTCGCTTGGTGGCGACGGCGCTGCGATGGTTTTTGCGACGGATGTAAACGAAAGTAGCCGGGATAACTGCGCGATTGATAGCATTTTAATTCGGCGAAAATTTACAAGAAATCCTGCAACCTGCGACAGCGTTGCGTTCTATTGGTCAGAATGGTCAGACGCAGTAGCCATTGGCTGTTGCGATGTAGGTAGCAATGTGGAAGTAGAGGTAAAAGTGGTGGACAAAGCCGGCAACGCCAATGAATGCAATGCTGTGGTGGAAGTGCTGGACAAGATCAAGCCTTTTTGCGTAGCCCCTTTCAATCGGACGATTGCTTGCACTGCGTTGCCCAAGGATTTTAATCCTTACGATACGTTGACTTTGCAAACCTTATTTGGCGTGGCAACAGCGACGGACAATTGCAGCGCCAGTTGGCAAGAGATAGAGCCAATTGTGAATTTAAGCGATTGCAAATTTGGCACCATCACACGGCGTTTCCGCACGGTGGATCGCGTGGGCAATATTTCTATTAACACTTGTCAGCAGGTGATTACCATTACGCAAGTGAATAATTATGAAATAAAATTTCCAAAAGATACCGACATGCAGTGTGGCATTCCTTCAGCGGATACGTTGGTTGTCAATAAGTTAGCTTGCGATCAACTTTCGGTGAGCATGACGGAGGAGCGTTTTTCCCCAGTTGGAAATGAATGTTACCGCATTTTTAGAACATACCGGATTATTAATTTTTGTGAATATGATGGTGTGTCGCAGCCGATTGTAATTGGTCGCGATGAAGATTGTGACAACGCTGCCGGTGATGAAGATGTATGGTTGGTTCGTCGCCCTGGCAATACGTTTATTGATCGAACGAATGTAGAAACGGACAACCTGCCCGCTGCTAACCAGCGCGGCTGCACACCCACCAACCCGCGTGGCTATTGGCGTACCAGCAATTCTGTGGGCTATTGGCAATATACGCAAGTCATTCGGGTGTTTGACACCATTCCGCCTGATCTGATTTTTTCTACGCCAGCACCATTCTGTGCTACTACCGATGATTGCAAAACGCAGGTAAAAGCGCCTTTTGTTGCCAATGAAGCCTGTACGCCGGGCATGGTCAGCATACAGATTAATGTTGATTTGAATGCGGATGGCACCACGGATGAAACCTTGGCAAGTCTGGGCGGTGGATTGAGCGGCGCTTATCCCAATTATGAAATTGTGGGAACTTTTATAAAAGGCAAACATATTTTTGTAATTAATGCAACGGACGATTGCGGAAATAGCAATACAGAAAAGATCAATTTTGAAGTGGTGGATTGTAAAGCGCCCGCGCCGAATTGCATCACAAGTCTCACCCTTGATTTGCAGCCCACCAATCCCTTGCGCGATGTGGACGGCGATGGCGTGCCTGACCGCGGCATGGCAGTGCTCAAAGCAACTAATTTGATAAGCATGCCAGTGACGGACTGCTCTGGCCCGGTGCGTTATTCGATCAATCGGGTGGGGCAAATTCCAAATGCGAATCGCGATAGCGTGGTTTTTACCTGTTCGGATGTGAACATCCCGGTGAATGTGGAAATTTACACCTGGGATAATGCTTCAAACCCTTTTGCCGTGCAGCCGGGCGGTATCATCGGTGGTCCGAATTATACCCGCTGTTTGGCGACTGTTTTAATCAAAGACGATGCTCTGAAAGCCTGTGCGCCTCCAAAAGCTGGAGTTGTCAATGGCGAAATTCGCACTGAAGACGGCGATCCTGTTGAAAATGTGCTGGTGACATTGAGCGGGCAATCTGCTGCTACAACGCACACTGCCGTCAATGGGAAGTATGGCTTTTCACAACTGGAAGAGAGCTATGATTATAGCGTCGCACCGCTTTTGGATACCAATTATGTGAACGGCGTTTCGACCATAGATCTTATTATTATTACCAAACATATTTTGGGCGTAGCGCCATTGGATTCTCCCTACAAATTGATTGCTGCGGATGTCAATAATTCCAAAAATATTTCTACACTTGATCTGATTCAAATGCGCAAGTTGATTTTAGGCATTGATATTGTTTTTGCCAATAATACCAGCTGGCGCTTCGTCAATGCGTCGTATCGTTTTCCGGTGCAAAGCAATCCTTGGTTCGAGCAGTTTCCAGAAGTTTATAGCATCAATGATTTGGAGGGCACGTTTAGCAATGCCAATTTTGTAGCCGTTAAAATCGGGGATGTCAATTTGAATGCCATTACGACCAGACAATCCTTGGTAGAACCTCGCAGTACAGAGCCGCCGTTCATTCTAAAAGTGAAAGACCAGGCGCTGCGCGCGGGAGAAACGGTGGCTGTGACCTTTGAAGCTGAAATGGCGGACATACAAGGGTATCAAATGACGTTGAATTTTGATCCGGTACAATTGGAGTGGATAAGCGTGGAACATGGCATCACGCAAGCGGAAAATTTTGGCTGGCAATGGTTAAATCAAGGGATGATTACAACCAGTTGGCATGAGTGGGCACCCGCATCGGCTGCGCCAGCACCGGCTGTTTCACTGTTTACGCTGATTTTTAAAGCTAAAACCGAGGCACGCCTCAAAGATCTTTTGCAGATCAGTTCCCGTTTTACGAAAGCAGAAGCTTACAACAGTGCCAATGTAGTAAAACCGGTAGCGCTTCAATTTCATACGGTGGGTACAGCCCAAGCCTTTGAGTTGTACCAAAACGTGCCAAATCCTTTTGCCAGCGCTACTTCCATCGGGTTTTATTTGCCAGAAGCATCCGTGGCTACTTTAAAGATATTTGATGGGAGCGGCAGACTCGTGCACATAGTAAGTGATAGATGTAATAAGGGATATAACCAATTTGTAATTGAGAAAAATCATTTACCTGCGGGCGTGCTTTATTACCAATTAGAAACGGATCGACACTTTGCTGTTAAAAAAATGCTGTTATTGGATTAAAATTAAATTATAATTGTAAGATGTTGTCTATTAAATTGTTTTTGCATTTTTTGCTATAAATAAGCAGAAAAGTAATTTTATTTAATAAAAAAATAGGGTCTTTTATTGACCTTGTAAATCGTTTTGCCTACATTTGCACTAAGATATTAAAAGGCAGAAATTTAATATCTTACAACCCATTCAATAAGAATAAGCACTCCTCAAATAAGGTACATTCAGGTTTACCCTGAATAATAGCTACACCGTATCGCTAATTGCCGTACGATTTTCACTATAGAAAACACTAAATTTCGTTACAAAAAACGATTAAGTTTTTTGAGCAAATAGCTCCTTTGTATCAGTTTACGACGACCATATTATATTATTTGTTAATTTATTTTTTTGGGAGGAAACTTTTAGTAAAGTTTTTTTTGGATTACAAACAAATCGTAGATCTCATGAGTGTCTTGTGCCAAAAGTGTGAGCATATTCATATTCTGCCCCTTTGTGCAGCTTCTTTGTCTGGTCGGCAACACCAGTGCAACACTCCTCTACATTGTTTGCTTGCTTTTGATTTCCAACAATTTCTATTTCAACATAAAAAAACGAATGTTTCTTATTTGGTCACTCCAAATACCCTTTTATTATGAAACGAACTTTTACTCTTTTTCAGCATTGGAATTACACCATCGCCCTCGGGGTTTTATTAATAACCATGAGTGTGCCTTCGCTGTTACAAGCACAACGCTATGTAAACAGTAGTGGCGATTGCGGTGGGAATACACCTTGTTACTCCTCTTTGCAGGCTGCCATCAATGCAGCTAGCGCAGGAGAAACCATTACGCTGCTTTCTAGCCTTACAGAAGGTCAGGTAACGGTCAACAAATCTTTGACTATTGAAGGAGGTAACTTTGTGTTGACTTCTACTTCTAATGGTCATGGATTGACGATCACCGCAGCTGGTGTGACGATTCAAAACTTAACCGTGCAAGAGGCAGGTACATTCGGTATCACGGTTGCGCCAGAAACTGGTAACCTGACACTTACCAATGTGCGTGCGAACAAAAATGGTCGCCTGGTGCCAATGAACGGCGCTTCTGGCTCTGGTATCGCAATCACAGGTATTGACGGCGCTACTTTGACGAACATTACAGCTACCGACAACAAAGGAAATGGTATTTCTATCACGGCTTCCCAGAATGTAATGATTACTTCTTTGACTACTTCTGGCAATGCCTTCTACACTGGCTTCAGTGCTAGTGTAGGTTTGTTTTCTTCCGACGCCTATCCGTCATGCTCTGTGAGCGACGTAACATTGCAGGGCGTGATCAATGCAACAGAGACTGTATTGGTTTATCAAGAAGACAATGAAACAGATGGCTGCGGTGTTGGAAACATCGCTGCAAATGTTGGAGCACCTGCGGCTTATTTTGTTGGCGCATGTAACTCCGACGATGGCGCTTGGACGCGCACCTTGGCAGACGCTAATTTTCAAGCCACTGGTTTGGATTTTACCAACACAGCTTACGCTGCCAATCAAATGTACGTTCTCGATCTTGCTACTGGCAATTACTATGTAGATGGAGCAGGCGCTGGATTTGACGCGGTTTTAAAGGCGGTTGATCCACAGGTTTCTCCTTGCCCGGTAACGCCACCTTCGCCCATTGCTTACGATTGTACTGTGGGACCAGAAATTGGGTTTGATTTGAATGGTGAGCCCGTTGAGGACGGTGAAACTGTGAATATTAGTGTTTGCAATACTTTTAATAATATTACCTGCGCTCCAAATCCTTTGAGCATCGTCAATCTTGCTCAGTTAGGATTGCCTGACGGTGCGAATGTAGGACTTATTCTAGATTTTGATGGAAGCAATCTTACCGCAAATGGCTTCCCATTGGTTGACATTCAAGCATGTAGCGATGATTTTGATGCACTGGAAATGTTGTTTGAACCAACCGATCTCATGTTGATTGATTGTGAAAATACAGGTAGATTATCTTTAGCAATTCAGCCATTTGTTGATTTGAATGGCAACTGTGCTTTTGATCCGAATACCAATGAGTGTTTAGGTGAAATTACAACTGTAAATATCACGGTTGAACCTTTTGCTTCTAACATTATTGCGGAAGATGAAACCTGGACTTTGCCTGTCTGCGATGAAGATGTACAAGTATGTTATAGCTTTAATATCGCTTCAACAGACAACTGCACACCAGGCCAGTTCTCAGCGGATGAAAAACTGCTGGAATTATTTGACTTTGGTGCATTGGAAGATAATTTGGTTAGCAATTTGCCACGTGTGGAAGTAGTAGGTGAAGACCTGGTTTTTGTGGAATATTGCTTCAAAATCAGCCCTGAAGATGTAGGTATCTACACTTTCGATTTGCAATATGAATGCATTGATGTTAATCCAAAAATCCAAATTGTTGCAAATCAGGGTACAACCGACTACCGGAACTTGTCATGCACAGGTACAGTAAACGTGACGTTGGATGAGAGTT
>CAZFBN010000172.1:0-10561 GCA_964517145.1 uncultured Saprospiraceae bacterium | reverse complement strand
AGAACCTTATTGTTTAACTCAATACTCAAAATTATGAAACTTAATCTATTAAGTAAAGTTTTGGCAATGTCAAAATTCTTTTTCTACATGGCTTGTCTGCAAAGTGTGTTTGCCACCGTGGCACTCGCCGAGACCAGCCATGCCCAAGCCCTGGAGGATGTGTACGTGTCCAGCGATTGGAAAAATGTGCGGCTGGAAGATGCTTTTGCCAGCATTCAAAATCAAACAGATTTCTTTTTTACCTATGATCGGAAACTGGTGAAGGAAATTTTTATTTCCAATTCTAACAACCAGGTCGCACTAGCGGATTTGCTGCGCTACATTTCCAGCCAAACGGATCTGCAATTTTCCATTTTCAAGGATATTGTCTATGTGCTCCGCGAACAAGAAGATGTGGATCAACCTGCGGCAAAAACCATTATCCGAGTACCGGAAAAAGCCGTATTGGAAGCATTGACCTCCAAACCAGATTTTAATGTAATTTATCAAGTAAGAGGTTTGAATAAAGTGACGGATCAAATCGTGCGGGGAACGGTGACTGCTGCAAACGGCGAGCCGCTGGTAGGTGCCACAGTGGTTGTAAAAGAAACCGGGCAAGGCACGGTGACGGATGAAAATGGAGCGTTTACCATTGCTACACCGGAACAAGGCGGCGCAACGCTTGTAGTGTCTTACATCGGCTATCAAACAATGGAGATTGCAGTAAATGGCAAGACCCAATTGACCATTCAATTACAATCGGCTTCTACGGCGTTGACTGAAGTAGTGGTGGTGGGTTATGGCACGCAGTCAAAAGCTGCCGTAACAGGTTCGGTGGCACAATTGAAATCTGACGACATCAAAGATTTTCCGATCACCAGCTTTGAACAAGGCTTAGCAGGGCAGGTACCGGGCGTACAGGTATTGCAGACCACAGGTACGCCAGGAGGTGGCATGTCTATTCGGGTGCGTGGTATTGGTTCCATTTCTGCAAACAATGATCCGCTAATTGTAATTGACGGATTTCCAATGTCTAATAGTTACAATACTTCTAGCGTCCAAGGTGCTCGACCTTCCAATGCTACGCGCCGGGAAACGCCTCAAAATCCACTCAGCACAATCAATCCAAATGACATTGAATCCATTGAAGTGTTAAAAGATGCCGCAGCGTCAGCCATTTATGGTTCGCGTGGTTCTAACGGCGTTATTTTGATTACCACTAAAAAAGGAAGCAAGGGCAAACCCCAAATTGATTTGAATACTTACTACGGAGTTCAACAAGTTACACACACGTATGAAATGGCAGATGCTTATGAAGCGGTAGAATTAGCCGCATTGGCAGTCAATACCACTTGGGTGGAAAGTGGTCCGAATCGCTCTGCCAGTGACCCAAACAGTGTACGACCTTCCAATTTGCAAATCCCGGCTGCTTTTTTGCCTTATTTAAACAAAGAACCAGGCTTACCAAGCACCGATTGGCAGGATGCCATTTTTCAGGATGCGCCGATTCAGAATTATGAATTGTCGGTAAAAGGTGGTAATGATAACATAAAGTATTTTATATCAGGTAATTATTTTGACCAAGATGGTATCGTAGTTGGGTCCGGGTTTAAACGATATGCTATGCGGTTTAATTTGGAAAGCAAAATATCAGATCGTATTCGACTTTCTGTTAATTTAAATCCAACTTTTTCTGACAATGACTTAGTACCTGCTGAAAATCCTTATTTCGTGGACGGTATTGTAAATAATGCCCTGCTCACCTTCCCTATTTTTCCGGTTTACAATGAAGATGGAAGCTTGGCAATCAACAAGCAGAATGCACTGGGCTTATCTACCGTACCCGCTGAAAATCCGGTTGCATTGGCACTTCAAATTGAGGATCGGCTGGAACAGTTCAGAACAATTGGCGGCGCTGCTGTAGAAATTGACCTTTGGAAAGGATTGAAATTCAAGACTTATTTAGGCGCTGACCTCAATACCTTCCGTCGCAATTATTACCGCCCTTCTACAATTGGTAATAACGGGGTACCTGCGCCTACCATTCCTACTGCGCGTTCTTTCACCTCCAGAACGTTAAACTGGATCACAGAAAATACGCTCAACTATACGACCACTATTGCGAACAGCCACAATCTAAACCTATTGGCGGGTTACTCGGTGCAGCGTGAAAATATAGATCGCAATTCTCTTTTTGCGACCAACTTTCCAAATGACTTAGTCACCACGCTCAATGCGGGTCAGGTTACTTCCGGTGCTTCTAACATTGAAGAATGGATGCTGATTTCTTACATCGGGCGCTTGACTTATGATTATAAAAGCAAATACCTCCTCTCCGCTTCGATTCGTCGCGATGGTTCTTCTCGTTTTGGAAAGAATAATAAGTGGGGCTATTTCCCTTCGGTTTCGGTGGGTTGGCGATTGAGTGAGGAAGGCTTTTTCCCTGAAAATTCGATGTTAAGTGATGTCAAGTTGCGCGCGAGCTACGGGCAAACGGGTAATTTTGAAATACCGAACTACAGTGCGATTGCTTTATTGGATCCCTCCAATTATCCGCTCGGCGGCAGTACCAATTCCAATGGATTGGCGACTTCCAATGCGCCAAACTCGGATTTATCCTGGGAAAAAAGAGACATGATAAACGCTGGTATTGATTTGGGATTTTTTGGTAATAAACTCAATCTGACAGCAGATTATTACGTGGCAAATACCAAAGATTTATTGCTCAATGTGCCGGTGCCAGGTTTGACGGGCTTCTCCATTGCTTTACAAAATATCGGTGAGGTGAAAAATACAGGTATTGAATTAGGCTTATCTGCTAATCTCAAGCTCGGTGCTCATCTTAACTGGAATGCCAATATTAATTTTTCAAGCAATCAAAATGAAGTAACAGCGCTGGGTCAAAACGGGGATCCCATCATTTCAAACGGAGGTGTGAACGGTACACATATTACGCAAATCGGCAGCCCCATTGGCTCTTACTATGGTTACAACGTGTTGACTACTTTCAATAGTCAGGCAGAGTTGGACGCTTATCCGCATTTTAGCAACAGCCGCATTGGTGATTTTAAATTTGAGGATATTAACAAAGATGGCAAACTCGATGCCAATGACCGCACCATCATCGGTAGTTTTTTCCCTGATTATACATTTGGTATTTCTAACACTTTCAGTTTCAAAGGCATTGATCTCAGCTTTTTTGTGCAAGGCGTGCAAGGCAATGAAGTGCTACACCTTAGCCAGCGATACCTTACAGCATTTGGCTTTGCCAATGTTACGCAATATGCTTATGACAATGCCTGGCGGTCACCGGAAGATCCAGGGAATGGACGAGTGCATCGAGTGATGAGAACCGTGACAGGTAGCTCCAATCAAGTGTCAACGTACATGATTGAAGACGGATCTTACATCAGGGTTCGGAATATTACATTGGGTTATTCATTACCCAAGGATTTGATAAATAAAGCCAAACTCGAAAATGCCCGCATTTACTTTACCACTCAAAATCCATTCACCTTTACTAAATATCCAGGTTACAACCCAGAAGTAAATCAACGCCCAGAGGATGCGCTCACGCAAGGCGAAGACTACGGTACTTACCCCCTAGCAAAATCCTTTGTATTGGGTCTTAATTTAACCTTTTAAAATCATAAAACAATGAGAATCACATCTTTAATCATATTTATTGGCTTGTTTTTACTAAGCGCTTGTAGCGAAGAAGAATTAGACTTAGCGCCGGTTTCCAATGCCAATGCTGCCGATTTTTACAAAACGGCAAAAGACATCAATCAGGCGACCTTGGCGGCTTATGACATTTTGCAATCCAGATCACAATATGGACATTACTTCATTTTTTTCATGGAATCTCGCGCTGATAATGCCGATGTGGAAGACATTATCAAAGGCGTGGGCGACGAAGGCAATATTGATTTGTTTCGCGAAATTCCGACCAGTCCTATTCTAAACAACACTTGGATTAGCTGCTACGCAGGTATTCAACGCTGTAATACTGTTTTAGACCGGATTGATAATATCACCATGGATGAAAAAGAAAGAGCCATCCGCAAAGGCGAGGTGAAATTCATTCGAGCATTGACGTATTTCAACCTGGTACGCATCTGGGGAGATGTGCCATTGGTAACAAAAGAATTTACAAGCATATCAGAATCTTACGACCTGGGCAGAGCCAGTGCAAATGAAATCTATACCTTGATTATCAAAGACTTGCAAGAAGCAGTCGAAGCATTGCCAACTACTTTCCCCAGAACAGAAGTAGGCAAAGCTACCAAAGGCGCAGCTTTAACCTTGTTGGGTAAAGTATATCTGACGCGCAAAAACTATCAGGAAGCTGTGAATACACTTCGCCAAGTCATTGCCTCCAATACTTACACTTTGCTCCCCAACTACGCCGATGTGTTTGACATTGCAAAAGAAAATGGTGCCGAGTCTATTTTTGAAATCCAGTTTCTCAAAGGCGGTCTGGGCGAAGGCGGCATTCACGCACGCTTAACGGCGCCGCTGGGCAATTCGACCTTGACAGGTGGCATCGGCAACGGCATTGGCGATAATCTCCCTACTGCCAATTTATTAGCCCAATTTGATTCTACCGATACCCGCCTGCCTGTGACCATCGGCAGACTACCTGATAAGCGCCTTCATACGAACAAGTATTTAGACAAACCTTTTGCAATCAATGACGACGGGCGTAATGTGATCGTACTGCGCTATGCAGATGTGATCCTGATGTTGGCAGAAGCGCTCAATGAATTGGGTTATACTGCTGGTGGCGAAGCCTTCACCTTGCTCAATCAAATCCGTACCCGCGCCAAAGCAAACACCTACACCGCTAACGACCTGTCCAATCAGGCAAGTTTCCGACTGGCAATCGAGAAAGAACGCCGCTTAGAATTGGCAATGGAAAACCACCGCTGGTTTGACCTGCTCCGCACGGGCAGAGCCCTCGAAGTGATGAACCAATACCCGGAAACCCGCACGGTGCGTACGGTGCAGGAATACCAACTGGTATTCCCAATACCGCAAAGTCAAGTGGATGTGAACCCAAGCAAGATGACGCAAAATACTGGTTATTAAAATCCAACAAACATCGTGGAGGTTCTTCGGGAGCCTCCACCATTCATCTGATCCTTTCCTATGAGATATTTTAACATTATTTCATTGGTTGTTTTGTGCATTTGCACCATTCAACTAAGTGGGCAAGTCACGCCCTTGCCCCAAGCGCACGCACACAACGATTACGAGCACGCCCGCCCTTTGCAGGAGGCACTGGAAAAAGGCTTTACATCTGTAGAAGCGGATATTTATTTGATGGACAATGAATTGTACGTATCACATGATCCTCCGACCTGGAAAGATTCGACCCGCACACTTCGCAGGCTTTATCTCGATCCTTTGCTGGCACGGGTAAAAGCAAATCGTGGAAACATTTACTTGAACTATCCGGATTTTTTCTACCTGATGATTGACATCAAATCGCATGGTGATTCTACTTACAATGTATTGAAACAACAACTCTTGGACTACCAAGAAATACTCAGCATGGTACACGATACGACCGAAGAACGCAACAAACCAGTGAAAATATTCATCTCTGGACACGCTACGCGCCGACCGGTACAACGTATCCTAAACGAACCTGTAAAAATAGCCGCCCTCGACGGTGTACCCGAAGAACTGGGGCAAGGCATCCCCGCTTCGCTGATGCCCGTGGTAAGTATGGACTACCGCAAGCTCCTCACCTGGAAAGGCGAAGGAACGATAGCCGCACAGGAACGTACCAAATTACAAGACCTCGTACAGCGCACTCATGCCGAAGGCAAAAAACTGCGCCTCTGGGCTGCGCCCGATACACCGCAAGTATGGACAATCTTACTCGACAATGGTGTAGATATGATCAACACCGACAAGCTACCGGAACTCCGACAATACCTACTACAACGCAACGAACAAAAAACAAACCGCAACTGAGCAAGTTTAGTCTAACTGCTCTGCTCTGACTTCTCTTATCTTAAACAAAGGCGGCTGCCGAAAAGCCTGTAATAGAGTAGGCAATTAGAAAGTCTTAATTTTTTTATTCAAACAGATAATATAGCCTATAAGCAGGTCTATATACAATTAATTTTCTTAGCCAAAGGTGCACAAATCCCCCTGGGCAACCTGAAAGCAAAAGGTATTTCGGCAGGCGTGTATTTTCTACAAGTGGTATCTCCTCAGCGCAATAGCACGGTGAAAGTGGTGATTCAATAAAGAAGATTGTAGAAAGCTTCATAAACTTAGTGAGTGTACTTGCCCCGATCCAGGTAGATCGGGGCTTTTTGCATCATTCTCCTCCCGCTTCAGGCGTTCCTTGTGCAGTTTCCTCCTCCTCGGCTTGTGCTTTTCGGTTGAATTCGTCCAACTGTGCCAGGGCATTGTCCAGGGATGGATCCACCAGATTGGCACTGCGCAAACCATCGTGTACCTGCTTGGTATAGGTCATCGCGTCTATGCCCGCCGCCATTACGGTATCATCCATCATTTCCAGTAATTCCAGGATGAGTTCAATCAGGGTGTTCATGTTACCGTGGAAGGTGATGACCTTGGTAAAATGATTAGCAGTAAAGCGGCGCGGCATCACGTCTTCGTGCTGCACACCCCGGCGCTCGGAGGCTTGGGCATAGGCGAGGCGGCGCGGTCCCATCTTGCGGCTACGCTGGCGTTCCTCCATGGAAAGACTGACTTTGATGACCATCAACGATTGTTTCAAGTCACGCAGCATCTGTTGCCAGGCTTCAAACTGGCTGGAATCAGGAATCTGATCCGGATTGATGTATAATTTCATAATTACTAAAGGATTAAATGATAAAAAAATATCCTTTAGAGCAAGCCAAACGATTAATGGATGATTGACAATTGTTTACTGCCTACTATTATAAACTGTTACAAATCAATGATTTAACCTAAAAAGATGTGTTTATCTGTTGGGTAAGATTGGTTAACCTACATTGGTGAAAAATGGAAAAATATTGTAAACGTAAGCTAGCGAGTCATTTATGCCCCAAATATACTACTTATGTATCCAAAAAGCAAGTAAAAAACATCTTTTTTGAACCTACCAGGTATCTCTTGAGAACCTATTCCCTATCTCTGCACTACCTCTACGGTATCTGTACAGATAGTAAAGGGTATCTGCTTAGATACTTTATCTGATCTCTTTAGATACCATCAAGTATCTTTTGAGATAGTAGAAATGATCTTTAGACATGCACTAAGCTATCTCATTAGATACAAAATGCTATGTAAGCAGATACCAAAAAGTATCTCTTTAGAAGAATAAAGGTATCTGTGGAGATCATTAATAAATTGTAAGGAGATACAAAATAGGTTCTGTGGAGATAGCCAATACTATCTCAAGAGATAGTGTAGGGGTAATCGACAGATGTTTTTTGAAGAAAATAGGTACAGTTCCCACTATCTCTCTGTGTGGTATCAATACACTTTTTCCTTTACAGAAACTTAATCTTCAAATTTCTACTCCCCTGCCGAGCCTTCAATATATTTGTACTGCATCAATCTAAAAGAGCCGTCGTGTATTCAATGGAAGCCATTCGGAATGGGGATGAAAGTGCTTTTAAAGCCTTTTATGAAGAATACGGTGGGCAGCTGTATGGGTTTGCCTTAAAACATACAAATGATGCGCAATTGGCAGAAGATATTGTGCAACAAGCATTTGTGCAGCTTTGGCAGAAGCGCACGGCTATTCAGTCGCCGCTTGCTTTTAAGGCTTATCTGTTTACAATTACCCGTAATTTGATTTTTGATGAGTACAAACGCCGCTTAGCCGAGCAGGAAGCCACTTTGATTTTTAATGATTTGAACCAAAGGTCTCCGGAAGAGGAAACCTACCAGACGCTTTTAAATGAATTAATGACCGCAATTCAAACCCTGCCGCCCAAGCGCAGGCAAATTTTTGAAATGCACAAATTGCAAGGCTTATCGCATAAGGAAATTGCCATAACGCTTTCCATTTCTGTTTCTACCGTCGAAAAACAAATCATTGCTGCGCTGAAAACGCTGCGGCAGAAGCTGTCGCACCTTGCCTCTTTACTACTTTTGTAAGTTAACGTAAGTTATGGATTTAGCTGCGCTAAATCGGTGTTTTTTTACCACCTTAGGCACCTAAGAAAACCTTAGGATGCACCGTTTAAGTGCTCTAAAGTGGCTAAGGTGGTTTAAATAAATGAAACGTCGCGGTTTTTGTAAAGCCTTCTAATTATGTGTTTATTACTTGATTATCATTGTCATACAACTCCATTTATCCATAACTCACGTTAATTTAAGATTTATTGTACAGCACCTCCCGAATGGCTTGCAAAAGTGCTTCGCGCTGCGGTGGTTTTGTAATAAAAGCCGACACGCCCGCTTCCCGAAGGGTACTTTGATCTTGTTTGTTAATTTCAGGCGTAAGCGCCGCCAGACGAACTTTTTTAATATGGTGTAATGCCGTTACAATGTCCATTGATTGATGCTGCGGCAGTTGAAGGTCCACCAGCACCAAATCATAATCTTTTTTTGACAAACATTGAATGCCTTCATTTAGATCATTGGCAAGATCAAAAGAAAGCTGAGGCATTCCAGCTTGCAAAATTCTTTTCAAAGCAATTTGCATAATCGTTTGATGTTCAACAATTAGCATACTTCCTGCGGGTGCGTCGCTGCCGTTGTGCATGGGAGGAATCGAAATTGGAATATGAATAGCAATATCATAATTTTTAGAAACATGTAAGGTAGCTTCTAATCTTTTTACAATAGCAGCTATCGGCAACAAAGATGCGTGTGTGTTTGGCACTTCTTTTTTGGCAAGAGCGTTGTTTCTCAGATGGGCTTTCAGGTGGGTCGCACATTCTTTTCTACGCGCCAAAGCCGCTGAAAAAGGGGGTGTTGGTATTTCAAAAACGAGCTGAGCATTGCTAAGTTCCTGATTGATTATAAAAATATTAATCTGCAACGCTTCTTTATTTACCACTAAATAATCGCTATTTTGAATCAAATTAAAAAGCAGTAGCGAAAGCAACTGTTCATCCGAAGACATCCTGGTAGGCAGCAGATTTTGCCATTGCAAAGTAGGAGGCGATTTCATTTTGGAGGATTGCGTTTCCAACATCGCCGACATCTTTTTTTTCCAGTTTGAAAAATCAAAGTCTGCTTTGTTAACAGGCAAATGAAGGGTGCTAAGCAATTGGCGATTGACCAGGTTGTAGAGCAAATCCAGCATTTCTGAGGCATGGTTTTTCGCAGTGTGAAGCTGTTCTTTTTGCGGATACGACATGCCTATTTCCAATTTTTTAAGCACTTGCAGCATTTCATCGGTCAAGTGTTGCAGTTGAAGGTGAGTTGTTACAACATTTGGTGCAAGATTGGGCGTAGTAGCAGTGCCGTTGCCCAGGGTTTTAAACTCCGTGATTTCCTGCAAAGAACCGATTAACATTACTTTTCCGCTGCTTTCTTCTGAAATGACTTGCGCTTTTATCAAAAAATGGTGAATCGCACGATTGTACAGCACGGTACGATGCTCCATTTGTCCTTGCTTGCTGTGGCGAGTGGCATCTTGAAAAAAAACCTTCACTTTTTCCTGGTCTTCGGCATGCACCATGCGCAGGTAGTCCGACAATTTGGGGTCAAAACTTTTGGCAGCGTAGCCCAAGAGGTGGTACATTTCATCGGACCATTTCATGGTATTGTCAAGCAAATTAAGCTCCCAACTGCCCAGTTTTACCAATTGATGCAATAATTGAGACCGCTTTTCCTGATGCTGTGCTTCTGAAAGTTGCTCGCGCAATTCGACCTGCGCTTTGAACCGGCGGATGGAATGGCGGATGGCGCGGATGAGTTGTTTGCCATCAAAATTGCCTTTTACCAAATAATCTTGTGCCCCGGCGCGTACAATTTGCATGCCGAGTACCTCACTGCTGGTGCCTGTCAGCACGATCACCGGAATAGTTGGAACCTCCTGCTGAAAAAGGCGCAAGGTGTTGAACCCCGCCGTATCGTCTAGTGCCAAATCCAATAACACCAGATCAATATTATTGTGGCGAATAATGTCCAGCCCTTCCTGAAAAGTTTTTGCTTTATGCAAACGATGGGTAAAAGAGTTATCGCGCAAGTAACTCTGAACGAGGAAAATATCTCCTAGGTTGTCTTCTATCAACAAGATTTCTTCCATGTGTGTAAACTGTTTCACCGATGCCCTAAGGCATTAAAAAAATTATACCATCGAAGGTAGCACAACGGTGTCCATCCAAAAAGTTTCGATTTCCTTAATTTTCTTAAAGTATTGGTCAATGTCAAACGATTTTACCACATAGCTATTAGCGTGTAAACTGTAACATTCTATAACATCATTTTTAGCGTTAGAAGTCGTCAAAATTACAACTGGTATTTTTTTCAAAACCGGGTCTGATTTAATTTCTTGTAACAAACTTTTCCCATCCCAACGCGGTAGGTTTAAGTCCAACAGGATTAAATCAGGTAAAATAACGTGAGTTCGGGGATTGAAAAATAAAAAGCATAGCAAATGATTTGTTAT
>CAZFBN010000171.1:0-10600 GCA_964517145.1 uncultured Saprospiraceae bacterium | reverse complement strand
GATCGCGCTTCCGGGGGCACTGGACCCAGTTTGCGAGTGAGTTGCTTGAGGATCACTAATCGCTCTCTTCAAGATAATGGCGATCGCTCATGGATGCTCTGCTGACCAGGAAGTTGGATCAGTGACTCATTCTGAACGTCAAAATTGCGATCGTCCTTTAGGCGTGAGTGATCCTGTGGGCAAGTGGGCGATCGCTGATGAACTAGAATTTTACTAACGCAGCCCATCTGGAAGGGATTCAAAAAGAATATGGAAACGAAAACTGTTGAGTTGCAGCTACCAGAGACGGTTTTTTCTGCACTTCGCAAAGATCCCGATGAATTTGTTCAAGAGATGCGAACTGCAGCAGCAGTGAAATGGTACGAATTAGGAGAAATTTCTCAAGGGAAAGCTGCTGAGGTAGCGGGTCTGACACGGAGCCAGTTTATTCAGGCTCTCTCTCGCTACAAAGTTTCCGTATGGCAATATACCTCTGAAGAATTGTCCCAGGAGTTGGCAGGTGTTGATTGAACAGGTGGTCGTTAACGCTTCGCCGCTGATTGTGCTGTTCAAAAGTCACCAGGCTGAACTCCTACCGCAACTCTTTAGGGACATTGTGGTGCCCTCGGCAGTATGGCAGGAAGTCACCTTAGCCAATTCAAACGATCTTGCTTCCCAGCAGTTGCCGACCGTAGCGTGGGCGCGGCAGGTAAGAGTCAATCTGAGTCCAGTCATTGCAGCGTGGGATTTAGGCGCAGGGGAATCCGAAGTGTTAAGTTTTGCTTTGGTCCATCCTCCCTATCGAGCCATGATTGATGATGCGGCTGCCAGGCGTTGTGCCCGCGCCTTAGACATTTCAACTTTAGGAACTGGAGGGGTTCTTGTGCTGGCGAAACGGCGAGGACTCATTTCTTCCATTGAAGATGCAATTCAAGCCGTTCAAGATGCGGGGTTGTGGCTTTCTGCTGATCTAGTCAAGTTGCTCAAGGAGCAAGCCCATAAGTAAAGGGATAATTCTTGAGCAGCGCAATTTTGTAAGCTGGGTCAGTCTAGCTCAGGTTGATGCGATCGCAGTTTCTGTTGATTCCTCTGCTGTTGCTTCTGCCGCTGCGGCTGCTCCTTAGCTCGGGCACACTTAACCGCCCCTTCAGCTAACCGCAGAGTTTTCTCCAGCCCTATCTTCCGCTGAGTTGCCTGGAAATAAGGGTCCAGCATTAGCATCTGAACGATGGTCTGAGTGGGATGACCTTCCCGTAATGCCAACCGTGCCATATTCTCTAGCTTCAACTCTTTAATCTTCCCAACAGCAATCTGGCTATACTTTTGCCATAGCATTTGAGGAGAAGGTTCCGTCATGTATATTTGCTGAGTTTGTACATGATGACCCAAATCCTTCTGCATCGTCGCCTGGGCTTCTGGGGTCAGTGGTTGCGGAGCTTTAGCGGCGTTGAACCCGATCGCCACTTCTGCAATCCGATGTAGATACGCCTGAGATTTCCCTAATGCCCTGGCGGTTTCATGCCACTGCCAGAGTTTCTTGAGAGTTGCCTGATATTCAGAGAAATCCTGCTGCATCATTGCCTGGATGGTGGGTGTCAGTTGTTGACCCGGAAGGGCCGTCTGAGCGATCGCATCCACCCCCTCTACATAAGTCGTCGATTTCCCCAACGCCTTGGCGACCCGCTGCCAATCCTTGAGATCTAAATCCAGTTCAGGCGCTAAACCGGGATGCCGGAGTTGATCATTCCAGTCTTTCCAGGTGGGGGTGAGTCGATGAGCGGTAGGGACAACCTGTGCCGCTTTCCAGGCCATTTCTTCTCCGGCGCGATCGCGGTCAAACCCCAGCACAATCTCACACCCAACATCCATTTGTTTCTGCAGCAATTTCTGAGGAATGGCTCCAGCCCCATCAGTGGCGATATAAAGGGTGGTGCCTGATTGTTCAGGTTCCAAGGCTGCCAGCGACAAAGCATCAATCCCTGACTCCACCAGAACTGTACGCTTCACCTCCCCTGCCGATGGAGAGAGCATAAACCAACCCTGGTCCCGACTAGACCCTGTGGCTAGTCCTTTGAAGTCACTCTGGATGCCTCTGAGAAAGGCCCCCGTCACCTCACCGTCCAGATTTTCCCGCAAGAACACAGCATTGGTCAGTGACTCACCATTGCGTCCATGATTCTGCAGTTTGGCCAGAACCTCCGCCGTCAGACCACTGGCATAAATTTTCCCCTGCCGATGCAGTTGGTCTACTAAAGCAACAGGTAAGCGGCGTTGTTGAATCAGGTACTGCCGCACGGCTGGCCAACGGGTTGCATCAGGGTTGGGTGGCTCAAAAGGTTGCGGTGTCGGAGGTTGTGGTGCTGGTCTGGGTGGAACCTGAGTCCTGGGAACCGGGGGTGCTTGACCATAGAGCCAGGACACAGCCTCCCGGTAGGACTGCTGTTGAAGGTGCATCACCAGGTCAATCGCTCCCCCACCCCCTGTTAAATGCAGATGGTCGTAAAATTTCTGACCCGTAATGCTGATGACGTGACCGGGGGAGCGCCACTTGTGGTGGTCGTAGCGATCGCGTTCCAACCCCAACCGTTCTGCCACGGTTTCCAGAGGCAAGTCCCGAACCTGTTGGGCCATCTCCGTGAGTGTTAGCTGAGGTTGGGGAGAGGGTTGTCGAGGGCGATCGCGTTGCTGGGGTGGCAGCTCAGGTTCTACTTCTGCCAGGAAATCTTGCATCTGACGAGCAGGGGGAGTTCCCGGCTCAACCTGAGGTGGGGTCAAGGGTTTGGAGGAAGTTTGCATTATGACCGTGATTTCCTGAAGGGGACGAAGTTGCTGAACTACCTGGTCAGCCGGAAGGGCAGGAGGAGTCAGGGAATTGGAGAGTGTCTGAGCCAAGCTCAAGGTTTTGCGCCGGAGCAGATCTGTGATGGTCCTGCGGAAGTGTTGGGGTGCGGTCGAGAAGCGATCGCCCACCCTCTGAAGCTGTTGGGGCTGCTCCTGGGGTAGTTCGAGCGTGGCTGCTACGGTCTGTGATGCCACAGAGGCATGAGTGCTACTGGGAAAGGAAATTTCTAGCTCAGGGATGGCTGCAGCGGGCTGGGCCTGCGATGGGTGAAGGGGTAGCAGCTCCTGGGGATTCTCCTGAGCCTGACTCACCTGGGCCTGGTCCAGAAACTCCTGTTTATCCTCGACGTAGAGCTTAAGGTCCTGTTTGGCGCGACTGATGGCGACATAGATGCTTTCCTGGCTGACAGTGCGATCGCAACTCACGGCCATCAACACCCGCTCAGCAGTTTTCCCCTGGCTGCTGTAGGTAGTGGCCACAAGGGCATGGTCCAGATGCAAGGGCTCCAGCAGGTTGAGGCTATCGGTTTTGCCGTTACGATATTCGATGGTGGCAATGTGGTCTGCGATCGCCGTAATCCTGAACTCTTGCCCATTGCGCCGTCCCAGGGTGGTGTCATTCCTGGTCCAGCGCAACAGGTCCCCCACGGCCAGATCCAGCGCTTCCCTGGTGTAGACCGTTTTGCGGAACTGCATCGGGTCAATGGTCAGCCTGTCCCCGTCCCAGTTTCTCAGGGTGAGCAGGTCCTGGTTGATTGCTTCGACCACATAGGGCTGGCCCTTGTGCAGACCGGAGCGGCGATACTCACGAGTGGGGACCACCACTTCCCCCACCTGGTAATGGTGGGCATAGCGGGCCTGCACTTGGGTCAGGTCCTTAGCCTTGAGCCGTGCGGCGGCAACACTGGGTCCCAAGGTCCCCTCCTGCTGCAGCCCCTGGCGGATCTGCTGGGTGATGGTGGAGCGCTCCTTATGGGTTCCTGCCAGAATCAGGGTCTGCTGTCTGGCCTCAGGAGTCAGAGCGAGATAGTCGTGGGCGATCTGGGCGGCCCGGTCTGTGACCTCTGGGATTTCGGTCATCCGGTTCACCTGGTCCAGATGAGCGATCGCCTCCCCCATCCGTCCTGCCGCTGCCAGATTCACCGCCTTTTGCAAGTCCTGGGGCTTCTGCCGTAAGGACTGGTTCAGGTAAGCCGTCTGGATGCCAGCCTGTTGCAAACTTTTGAAGGGATTCCCCGCTTCGACAGCAGACAGTTGCCGCACATCCCCCACCAGAATCACCCGTGCCTCTGCTGCCGTCGCCCGTTGCAGGAGGGCATAGGCATCCTTGGCACTGAGCAATCCTGCCTCATCCACAATCCAGAGCTGCTGCGGCTGGAAGTGGTCCGGTTGCGGGGTCAGGAGTAAACGAGCGACCGTCTGGGTTTCGATGCCCAGCTCCTCGCCCAAGACCTTGGCCGCTTCCGCACTGGGGGCAAAGCCTTGGAGAGTGTAGCCGGTGGTACCCGACAACGACTCTACGATCTGCTTCAGTTCCTTGAGGGCAAAGGTTTTCCCCGCTCCAGCCACCCCCTGCCAAGCGATGAACTGGTCCGTAGTGGTAGCGGTGAGGGTGACGGCTTCCTGTTGTCCCTCGGTCAAGACTTTTCCTTCCAAGTAGCTAGCTACGACTTCTGGAGAAGCGATCGCGCCTACCTGTCCCTTCCCCTGCTGCATCAGGCGAATCGTCGCCAGTTCTTGCCTCAGGGCTGCCTGGGTGGTGTAGCGCTGGTCGTAGGTTTTCAGCAGATCGGGATGACCTTGGAGGGCCTGTTCCAGTTCAGTGACACTGAAAGGTCGAATCTCCGCTGTGACAAACTTCTCCAGCTCCTCCCGCTGAAAGGCGACCCTGCGTTCCGAACAATGCTCAATCCCAGCAGCAACCGTAGCCTGAAGTTCCGCCTGCACTGCTTCTGGTGAGGGTATCTGAGGAACGGGTGCGGGCATCGGATGGCTGATACCGTAAAGCTCCGCCTCCTGCTGCCACTGGGGGAGCATCTCCGTCCGCTCCAGGGCATGGTTTTTCTTCACCCTGGTCTTTCTCCAGGCCCAAATCTTGTTCTCGGTGGTCGCTTCCTCCCCCACCTCCGCCAGCTTGCTCAGGATCTGGTCATGCCGCTTGGAGAACTTCTCAATCTGCTCCCGGCTGTAGCCCTTGATCTCGAACAACTCCTGGGGATGGCGCTCAATCTCGTACCCCAGCTTCCGGCACTCCAGAGCTAATTCCTGACGGTAGAGTTGACCCAGCAGGATTTTGTTGTAGAGCAAGTTCTCATCAGTGCGGCTCTGCCACTGACCATCGGAGCGCTGGGTAAGATTCATCACCACGCAATGGGTGTGCAGATGGGGGTCCAGTTCCCGGCTGGTGTCGTGGTGCCACAAAGCCACGGTGAGATTGTCCGTCGCTACTCGCTCCCCCTTGACCCGTGTTTGGGGATAGCGCTGCTCAATCAAGGTCAGGGTTCGCTTCACCGCCTGCCGATGGGCTGCTTCCAACCGCTGGTCCCCGCCCACCAGACAGGCAAGGCTGACACTTTTGGGGGCGGAGAAGGTCAGGTCCACTCCTGCCCGTTCCTGAGGTTGGCGCTGTCCCGGCTTCGGATTCTGGAGCTGCTTCGGTTTCTGCCGCAGGGCCTGAGTGCCATCGGGACTGAGGCCATGGACCAGATTGCGGTATGCCTCGTTGTTCACGATCGCCCCACGCAACCCCAACCGCGCCGCCCCCCGGCCCAACCACTCCGAGTTTTGCTGAGCGTCCCCTGGGGTGTAGTAATTTTCCTTCTGGTAGTACTGTTCTCCCTGTTGAGGCGTGATGGTGGCGATCGTCAACATGCGTCCAGTCCAACGTGACTGACAGCAGCCGTTTACCCCCCAGCGATCCGTCAGCGAGAATGCTTTTAAAGTGGCAAAAATCAGAGATTTAAACTGAGCTAATCCTCAATTCACCTCTCAGTAGTCTTCAGGAGCTGTGGCTTAGATACCAGATAGCTAGATAGTCACTTGATCCAGGACTGCTAAGGACAAATCTGGCAGATATTGAAAGAAAATTATTGGCAACTCCCCCAAAGATTCTCCCTAAAATATCGCCTCAACACCACCGAATGCAAGCATTTGAAGGGTAGTTTTTGCACCAACGGTGCGACTGGTGCGGAACCTTTTCTCAGGGAGTCCAGAGGGAATTTTCCCTCTGGCAGTAGCCTCACCTCGACCTCAGAAACGTCCCCAAAATCCCTCTTTTTCCAACGTGGTGCCGGAGGGTTGCCAGTGTTTACCTTCCTTTTGCCATCACCTTGCCACCGGCTTACCGGAAATATGCCTGGACACTGCCATTGGCGGCATTTGGCCAGATTTGTCCCATTTTGTCTACGGCTAGTTGACAGAAACTTGCCGGGAATTTGCCAGGAGTTTGCCGGGAAAGTCCTGCAACATTCCTTAAGGTTGCCATTTCCGAGAAACTGCCTTATAGTTGCCATAATCTTGTCACCATTGCTCATGTTCAATGTTTTGGTGAGCCAGGTAGAATTTATTGAACCTTCACTCGCTTTCTCTAATCTTTCTATTTAAACTTGTGATTTGTTTCAGCTTCTCCGTCACTCCTAAAATTTACTTCAGACTGAAGATCAATCATGCCGTTTTGTGGTTCAGTCGTTTGAAGTGGCCGACTCCTGAACTGACTTGATGATGATGCCCGACTTAACGATCGCGTTTGATCCAGGGTCGTCCCTGGGCAAAGTTTTTTTCACCTTAAAGACCTTCCAGCCAGAGCTATTGCTGATGGAACCGGAAGTGGCTCAGGTGCCTCAGCGTAGCCTGGAAGCTTACGAGGAAGGCAAAATTGGCACCCCGGCCCCAGAAAATGCTGCCTGGGTGGAATATCGGGGG
This sequence comes from uncultured Saprospiraceae bacterium, assembly GCA_964517145.1. Taxonomy (GTDB): domain Bacteria; phylum Bacteroidota; class Bacteroidia; order Chitinophagales; family Saprospiraceae; genus JADJNW01. The sequence continues at coordinate 3,859 of CAZFBN010000171.1, read as the reverse complement.
CAGTGCCGTGCGGTGGGCTTTCTGGCTCAGGATCGCTTCTATGCCGACCTGAAGCTGGAGGACCCCAAGTTTGAGCTAGCCCTCTATAAAACCCTAGCGGTGGTGGGGGCGATTGCTCAGCAAAAGTCTCTGCCTAACGGTGCTTCCCTCCTCCTGGGGGTGCTCCTGCCCTATGGGGAATATGAAGACCGGAAAGTGTTCGAGCGGTTGATCACCGAGGCCCTGGCAGGGTTTCGATTCCGGGGAGAGGAGCGCTCTTTTGAGCTGATCAACTTTGTTTGCCGTCCCGAAGGGTTTGGCCTGCTCTCACGGGGCCGGACGCCCGGTTCCAGTCTCCGGGACCGGGTGATCGCCGTGGTGATGCTGGGCTATCGCAATACCTCCGTGTTGGTGATGAACCGGGGGGTGATGACCCAGGGCGAAACCGCTGACCTGGGTTTTTGCAAACTGGTGGCCATGGTGCAGCGTCTGACTTCTGGGCAGAAACCCTTAAAGCTGGCGGCGGCTATCAGTAAGGCGGGACCGAAAATCAGTGCCAAAGCTCTGGCTCATCTGGCTCGTGTCTCGGACTCGGCCTTGCGGGATGAGGAGATTGCCCAGATTCGCGAAGCGATCGCGGCAGCCAGAGCTGAGTACTGGCTGATGCTGGGGGACTGGCTGCGCAAGCGCATTCCCCTGGAGGTGGATGAGGTGATGTTGGCTGGGGGAACCGCTTACTACTGGCAGCGGGAACTCAATGCCCTGTTTCCTCAGGCTGAAATTAGCTGGTGTACCCGGCTTGAAGAGCAGATTACCCAAACCTATGTCTCTAAAGTTTCAGAAAAAGGTTTGAATTTCCGGTTGACCGATGCCTACGGGTTGTTCTTCTACCTCTGTGGCACCCCGGAGTTGCAAGCGAGTGCAAGGGTGGCCAGCCATGCCTGAGCAAATTGATTTCCGTTTCCGCTGTCAACTTAGCGCTCAATCTCCCCATGGTCTGCTGGCCCGGTATCTGCGGTCCAAGGAGGCAGACTTTCCGATGGACAAAATGATTTTGTGGGCGACCTCCGCTTTCTGGTATCCCTTGGCCTGTAAATGGGCGGGCGGCAGGAACGAGGCGGACCTGAAGCAAAAAGCGAGAAATGCCATCTATCAGCTCCAGCAGCAGATGGTTTATCTGGCTCAAACCTTTGACCTGGACCTGGAGCTGGAACCCCGATCCCTGGCCCCATCTGTCTCAGTCTCCAGTTCGCCCTGGCCTCAGGTCAGTGAACCGGCGATTTCAAAGCTAGAGCTGACCCCCTATCAAGATGATGCCCTGCTGGATGAAGCCTTCAGATAAAAGGCAACACCAAGGTCTGAAAGCTTTCAAAGCACACGTTTGCCGACGGCGGTTCTGCCAGTCCTAGGTGTTAGAGGACTGAGAGCCCCAAAGGCGATTCCCTTCACTTTTACAGGAAGACTCAAGCGATGCCTTACACGAAACAAACGCTCAAAGACTTAAATGCGCTCTCCTCAGAAGAGGTAGAAGCAACCTTAAGCGCCTGTGGGTTGCCCCTGGATCAGGAAGAATATGCCGACCAAGAAATTGAAACGGGCTTTCGGGTCATTCGGGAGTATTTCGCTACAGGGCAGGTGCAAGATTATGCTGCCGCTACAGAGCTGTTCCGCCAGCAGTCTCCGCCTCAGCCTCAAACCAAAGCCCCGAACTCAGACTGCTCCAAACAACAAGTGGCCAGAGTGAGTTTGCTGGACTTGCTAGCGATCGCTAGCGATCCTGTCGCCCCGATTTCCTTAAGTGAAGCCAGTACCCTGCTGCGGCTCTGCGGTTTGCCCGACCAGGAGGACTATACAGAGGCAGAAGTGGGGCGGTTTCTGGAAGCTTGTGACTTACTCAAGCACCAGGGCAAGACGGAGGCAGAGGTTGCAGCACACTTTGGCGTGTCTGTCCCTTCCCCAGTCGCAGAGCTAGAGTATGACCTGAGGGATTTGCGCCAGGTGGGGGCAGAGCGATCGCTACGTCTGGAGGAGATTGCCGCCACGCTCACCGCCTGTGGCTTACCTGAAAAGGAGAAGTATACTCAGGCGGAATATCAGCGGTTTGTAGCAGCGAGGCAGTTGTTCGATCAGGGCCATACTCCGGCAGAAGTGACCGCTCGTTTGGATAACCATCTGAGCCTGCAACAGCATCAACAAATTATCCAGCAACTGCAACAATTGCTCAAAGAATCCGGTGGTATGCAAGCGGACCAGATCCGGGAATTGCTCCCCAAGCTGTCGGCGGCCCAGATGGAGGAAATCAAAGTCTGGTTTAACCATGCCACTCTGCTGCGGCTGCGGGAAATGGCTCAAAGTGGGGAACTGGAAGCGGAAATGCGGCGGGCCTGGGAGCAGCAAAAGGGAAAGCTGGTCGGCGGGTTCGGGTTGCTGCCCCGGATACCGCCCCCACCTCAGCCCCGGAACAGCTTGCCTGGTTCGTCGATGAGCTGATTCAGCAGCGCCTGGAGGTGGTTCTGAGCCGGGACCAGAAACACCTGGTCCTGGAGCGACAGCGGCAACAGCTCCAGCAGGAGCGAACCCAGCAGCGGCTACGAACGCTGGACCGGGTAATGTCGCGGGTCAATGTCGCCCTTAGCAATGTGGCGTTTCTATTGCTATACGCGGCGATGGTGGGGGCCTTGGGAGCGATCGTCGGGCTCAACCTGCCCTTGGGGATTGTCTGCAAAACCCAGGACAGCCTCTGCTATCGCTTCAGGTATTGGGGGCAAAAAATGGCGATCGATTAGTTTTCTCCCAGTAGCAAAACTCAGCTTCGTCCTAACCCACTGTTTTTCAGACCTTGCCGATCCACCATTATCGGGCTTGATCTGCCCCTCCTGCTCTCAGTTAAATCTTGTCCTCTCAGGTGCCTCTCTTATTTCTTCTTGGCAGAAGGCAACAGAACGACGCTGAGGGTGTAGCATCCAAGTTCTTTAGGAACTTTTTGCCACAACCCTTGCTTGACCCCTTTGTAGAGGGTATTGACAAGCCGTTCGCGTTCGACGGAAGCTTCTGCCCCCAAATCTCCATAAAGTTCCCTCAAAATGTAATCAAGGTGAAGGACAATGCCCGCATTATCCTCCATGAGCTTCCTAACCGCTGCCAGCTTGGTGGGATAGTGCTCGTACTGAGGCCGCATCGAAGTGATCCGGCTGGAGAAGGGAGGTGCTTCAGGGGGCTCGACTACTCCAGCGTCGTCCTGGGGGACCTGGTGGGGAGCAGGGGGTGAGGGTAGAGCAATCGCTTCTGACTGCTCAACGGGAGCAGGTGCGGAGGGTAGGGCGATCGCTTCTGGCTGCTCAACAGAAACAGGTTCAGTACAGGATGGATTAGCTTCAGAGTCTGGAGCCGGGGCCAAATCCGTCAGTGCTTCTGGAGCTGCTTGCAGACTGGGCGTTTCGCTTTCCTCTCTGGTAGCGATGTGGAAAGCTGGCTCCTGGGAAGAAAGGGTGTACTGATTGGTCAGGAGAGCGTTGACATGGTGGAGCTGCTCCCGCACCTGGAGGACTTTGCGTTCGTACTCATCGAGTGTGATCTGGTAGTGTTCCCGGAGGTTCAAGAGGGTGTTGAGCAGGGTATCGTCATCCATAGCGGTCAGAGGTGTGCATTGATCGGTAGCATAGCCAAGACAGTTTTCTAGAGTTGCCATGCCCTCAAAGCAAATCTTTGTCCGAGAGTACACGGTCAGAGCCCACGAACGCACCATTCATACTCGCTTGTTTAAGTTCATCTGCAAAGGATGTAATCTCCCAGCCACGCGGGAGTCCTATGGAAATCCCATCTACTGTCTCCAGTGCCGTCCACCGAAGGAAGAGAAACCTAAGCAGCCACCGCAAAAGCC
>CAZFBN010000170.1:0-10719 GCA_964517145.1 uncultured Saprospiraceae bacterium | reverse complement strand
GCTGCCGAGTTGCGGCAGGACAAGTCGTGGGGCGAGTGCGCTGCACCCGGATAGTTGAGGTGGTACGCGCGTACGATACCATAGAGTTGACCATGCGTGCAAATGAGACCAGTTCTGCGGTTATGTTGATTAGACAGGTGCCGGGAATGCTTAACTTGTCACGGATGCCCTTACACCATCCGTGACAAGTTAAGGTTTTCGTTCAGTTGTCAAGGGCAAATCGAGGCAATTTGAAGCGAATTCCACCTCGATTTTCAGCCAATTTGTTCGCTTGTGCAGGTTCTGTATTCTGAGTATTGGCATGCTGACACACAAAATGAACCAAGTGTTCGTAAGAGGCGCGGGTTTGACAAAATCGGAAATTGCTTAACTTGTGACGGATGCCCTTACACCATCCTTATGGGTAGCAGTAGCTTCCAAACACTTTCCAAACCCCCACGGTGCTACACTGGGAACGGAGTGGCGCGTACGGTTTGCCACCCACACGAGAGGTACCATTCTATGCAAGATACGTTGTTGCAGCTCTTTCAAGGTGTTGCCACGCTCATCGTATCCGAACCGGCCATCATCGCGGCGCGTATCGGCCTGATGTTGCTTGGAATGCTGCTGGTCTACCTGGGCAAGCGCGGCATTCTGGAGCCATTGCTGATGATTCCCATGGGTATCGGAATGTCGGCTATCAATGCGGCGGTGCTGCTGCTCCCCGGAGGGCAGCAGGGCACACTCTTTCTTGACCCCATCGTGAGCGACGATTCATCCCTGCTCGCCACGCTCCAGGTGGACTTCCTTCAGCCAATCTACACCTTCACCTTCAGCAACGGTCTGATTGCCTGTCTGGTCTTTCTGGGCATCGGCGTGCTGCTGGATGTGGGCTATGTGCTGGCACGCCCCTTCGAGAGCATGTTTCTGGCACTCTGCGCCGAACTCGGCACGGTCGCCACGTTCCCACTGGCAGTGGCAATGGGACTGACACCCAACGATGCGGCTTCGATTGCAATGGTGGGCGGCGCAGATGGGCCAATGGTGCTCTACACCTCCCTGATGCTCTCCAAAGACCTGTTTGTACCAATTACCGTGGTCGCCTATCTCTACCTGGGCCTCACCTATGGCGGCTATCCCTATCTCATCAAGCTGCTCATCCCACGGCGAATCCGCGCCATAGCCCCGCCCCCACAACCGGCAGCAGTGCCCATCTCGTCGGGTCAAAAGCTGGCATTCGCCGTCGTTGCCTGCACGCTGCTGTGCCTGCTCTTCCCCGTGGCAGCCCCGCTGTTTGTATCGCTCTTCCTGGGGGTTGCTATCCGTGAGTCGGGGCTGACCCACTTCATCAAGCTGCTGAGCGAAACGCTGCTCTATGGCGCAACGTTCTTCCTGGGCCTGCTGCTTGGAGTGCTGTGCAGCGCCACCACAATGCTAGACCCGGTGATTTTCAAACTCCTGGTACTCGGTATCCTGGCACTACTGATTTCGGGTATTGGTGGTATTGGCGGTGGCTATCTCCTGTATCTGCTGTATGGCGGCAAATACAACCCCACCGTTGGTATTGCCGGGGTAAGCTGTGTTCCCACAACAGCCAAAGTTGCCCAGCATGCCGTGAACGAAGTTGCTCCCGCAGTGCTGGTGTTGCCAGAAGCACTCGGCGCGAATATCAGCGGAGTTATCACCACTGCAACACTGGCAGGGGTCTATGTCGTGCTCCTGCCGCTGTTTGTCCATTGAACCACATTACGTAAGGAAGGATGCTATGACACTGGAAAGTGCGATCAACTTTGCGCTGCTGGCCTATGCGCTGACAGCAGGTATTTCATTCGGTGTAGCATTGCTCATCAAGAGTCTGAGCATCGCAATTCACCTGCACCGCTCCCCACCTGCTGAGACAACACACGGGGCGTTGCCCCGCTTGCCGAAGATGGGCACACACGCCGAGTCCGCGGCCTCCGAATCGTAGTACACGAGCATTGAAGCATTGAAAGGACAGAATACGACAGTATGGGTTTTGACCTGATCGATCTGCTGTTGCACCTGGACGAACACCTGCGCGTGCTGGTGGAGCACTATGGCGCATGGACGTATGGCATTCTGTTTCTCATTGTTTTTTGTGAAACGGGTTTCGTGATTACACCCTTCTTGCCCGGTGACTCACTGTTGTTTGCTGCGGGGTCACTGGCTGCGCTCTTGGACAGTTTGAACGTGGCCTGGCTATGTGTGCTGCTCAGTGTGGCGGCAATTGCGGGCGATACGATCAACTATGGGATAGGGGCTATCCTTGGCCCGCGAGTATTCAACGAGCGCATCCCCTTTCTGAAACAAGCATACCTGGAACGCACACATGCGTTCTATGAACGACATGGCGGCAAAACAATCATCCTGGCGCGCTTTATCCCGATTATCCGCACATTCGCGCCGTTTGTAGCCGGGGTTGGTCGTATGACCTACCCCCGCTTTCTGGCCTACAACGTCATCGGTGGAGTGGCATGGGTGTTGCTGTTCGTGCTCGGTGGCTACTACTTCGGCGCACTTCCCATCGTACAACAGCATTTTGAACTGGTGATTGTGGGCATCATCGGCATATCGCTGCTGCCGGGCATCTTGGAATATGTGCGCCACCGGCTGGCCGCACGGCGCGCGATGGTCCATCCACCATGCTGATTGTCCATCTCAAGCGATTTCTGATTGGCTCGCCCCTCGCCACTGAACGTCAGGCCCACGAGCGGCTGAACAAGCGCACCGCGCTGGCGGTGTTCTCATCGGATGCGCTCTCCTCGGTGGCCTATGCAACCGAATCCATTTTGACAGTGTTGCTCCTCGGCGGTGCGGCGGCGGCAGGGCTTTCGTTGCCCATTGCGGCTGCTATTGCCGCACTACTGTTCACCGTGGCCGTCTCCTATCGCCAGACCATCCAAGCCTACCCGTCGGGCGGTGGTGCATACATCGTGGCACACGAGAACCTGGGCCGCATGCCGGGGCTGATTGCGGCTGCTGCGCTGCTCATCGACTATGTACTGACCGTGGCTGTGAGCGTCTCGGCGGGAGTCGCGGCCATCACGTCGCTTGGTGTGACATGGGGCTTCTCCACGCTACACACCTGGGCCGTGCCAATCGCGCTTGCTTGTATCTTGATAGTCACATTGGTCAATCTGCGAGGTGTGCGCGAGAGCGGCATCATCTTTGCCATTCCTACCTATGTCTTTGTCGTCAGTATCCTGCTGATGATTCTCGTCGGGGTGGGCAAGGCGGTGACGATCGGGACCGAACCAGTGCCGCATACCATTGACTCAAACCTGACAACGGGTGCGAAGGTTCCGGGCGGTTTGGTGCTGGTGTGGCTGGTGATGCGCGCCTTTGCCGCAGGCTGCACCGCGCTCACTGGCATCGAAGCCATCAGCAATGGTGTGCAGGCATTCAAGCCGCCCGAAGACAGAAACGCAGCCACAACGCTCACCTGGATGACCATATTGCTCACCACGATGTTCGGTGGTATCACCTGGCTGGCACACCAGTATGCAGTCGTGCCCCACGCGCATGAAACAGTTGTCTCACAGATTGCACGCGCCGTGTTCGGGCCTGGGGCAATCTACGGCATCATCCAGGTGGCAACTGCGCTCATCCTGGTGCTGGCGGCAAACACCGCTTTTGCCGATTTCCCACGCCTGGTATCACTGCTGGCGCGAGATGGCTTCCTACCACGCCAATTGAGCAGCCGTGGCGACCGGCTGGTCTTCTCCAACGGCATCGGACTACTGGGGCTGTGTTCGGCGCTGCTGGTGATACTGTTCCACGCTAATGAGATAGCCATGTTGCCGCTCTATGCCATTGGCGTGTTTCTCTCCTTCACGCTCTCACAGGCCGGCATGGTGGTGCATCACCGCCGCGTGCAGGAACCAGGCTGGCGACGAGGGCTAGTCATCAACGGCGGAGGTGGCGTGCTCACCTCGGTGGTGCTGGTGGTGCTCACTCTCACGCGCCTGACGCATGGTGCGTGGGCAGTGCTGGTGCTCATCCCGCTGTTGGTCATCCTGTTCACAAGCATTCACCACCACTATCAGCGTGTGGCGCACCAGCTCTCGCTCGAAGGAGCCAGACGACTCGTGCCCATACGTCAGCACCACGCGGTGGTGATGATCGGGGGCGTGCATCGGGGCATCCTGCCGGCGCTGCGTTATGCCGAGGCAATCGCGCCCGGCCACGTTACGGCGCTCTATGTCAATCTTGACCCCGCGGCACTGGAGAAGGTGCAGCAGCGGTGGGAGCAGTGGGGCAATGGCACGCCGCTGGTGGTGCTAGAATCGCCCTATCGGTCCCTGCTGCGGCCCATTCTGACCTACCTGGATGACCGGCACCGGGCCGATGGGAACACGATGACCACCGTGGTGCTGCCTGAGTTTGTACCGGCGCGCTGGTGGGAGTATGTTCTGCACAACCAGTCAGCACTGCTGATTAAGTTAGCACTGATGTATGGGCGGGGTATTGTCGTGACGAGTGTGCCAAGCCATCTTTCGGAATAGATACGGATAGGCAAGCCCTTATGGCAACGCTCATTTATACTTTCCAAATACCTTTCCCCGCATCCCAAATACTGTGCTTATACCAACCTGCGTATGATGGGACTATGCCAACCATGGCGGTCGGCAGTGTGTCTCGCTCATGCCCTGGTGATCATCACCAGAGCATGACCAACACCGAAACGACAAATCGTTGAGTATGGTAACACGCGCATCGGGCAACTGTTCGTTGCCCCGTGTTGTGTATCGTCACCTGGCTTGCGCAACCCGTGGGTGATGTAGAGAAAGGCAAAAACCAATGGTTGACAGTTTGCTGGTTGGACTTCACCTCACCGTGGTCGGCATGGTGGTGGTTTTTGTGGGGATGATCGTGCTGGTGCTCCACCTGTTCCGGTTTGCCGATGTGTGGCTGCACCGCGCGCCTGCCGCGCCTGCCCTCGCCGAAGACGCAGGGTCGCTGACACCGCAACTGGTAGCGGTGCTGTTGACAAGCCGGATAGTCGCCAGGGCGATGGGGACTGGTCGAAGCAGTGCCGCCTGACGGTGATGGGATCGCATGCGACGCGGCGGTAGTGCTGCTGCTAATGGCCCCCGTGCCCCACACCGCGCTATAATATACCCATGCATACGAACACCGCCAGAAGAAACCCGTCGACTCACGCACCACTCGCGCAGGTGGGGGGGGAACTGTTGCACATCCCCGCGGCACTGCCCGGCTCGATGCGAGTGTTGCTCTGGGTTGGCAGTATGCCCCTGGTCACGCTGCTCCTGCTGCTGCTGAACCCCCATGACCACTCTACTGCCGCACTGATCTACACGCTTGTGGTCTTACTCAACGCCATCGTGTCGGGGCTGTGGGTTGGCATCGGCACCTCGCTGCTGGCATTTGTTGTGCTCAACTACTTCTTCATGCAGCCCTACCACATCATCGGGATCACCTCTGCCGAAGATGCCATTCGCCTGGGAACCTTCCTCTGTGTGGCCGTCGTCGTAAGCGGTCTGGCCGGACGCGCCCGTGACCATGCCACTCGTGCGATGCATCACGCTGCCCACATCGATTCCCTGTATCGCCTGAGCCAGGCGATCAGCGTCGAGGTCGAGCGCGAGCGCATTTTGCCCGTTATCACCGATACCACCTTGCACCTGTTCGATGCCCAGGCATGCCAGATTGCTTTGCTGGACGAAGCAGGCGTGCTGCTTGAACAGGCGTGCAGTGGTACGCTGCCCCCCGACAACGCGAACGAAAGCCAGGGGGAGAACATCGAGGTACCTATCCACCACGCCGGCCACCCGGTTGGCAGGCTTACCGTCGTGCGGCACGCGACGGCCCCGCACCTCAGTGCTGTCGAGCGCGACATGCTCCAGATGATTGCCACCCAGGTGGCACTGGTGCTGCAACGTGCAACGCTGGCGGAGACGACGCGCCACGCAAGTGTACTGGCCGAAGCCAACCACCTCAAGTCTACCCTGCTCTCCTCTGTTTCGCACGACCTGCGCACACCGCTGGCGGTGATGAAAGGGGCTGTTTCCAATCTGCTGGACGATTCTGTGGTGTGGGAGCCGCGCGTGCAGCGCGAACTGCTGGCCTCAATTGACGAAGAGATTACCCACCTCAATCGGCTGGTGGGCGACCTGCTGGTGATGTCGCGCATCGAAACCGGCGCACTGGAGCAGACTCGTCGCTGGTACGATCTGTCCGACATGACCGAGCAGGTGCTCACGCGGCTCGTGCCGACACTGGCGCACCACTGTGTCATGCTCGATATGCCAGCCAACTTGCCGCCGGTGCGTGTCACCTACACCCACATCGACTGCGTGTTGAGCAACCTGCTGGAAAACGCCGCGTACTATACCCCGCCCGGTACGATCATTACGCTGCGGGCGCGCGACGGGGGTGGCACTATCCAGGTGGAGGTGCTTGACGAGGGGCCGGGCTTTCCTGACACGCTGTTGCCGCACGTCTTCGAGAAGTTTGTGCGCGGCGGAAGCGCGCGCCCCACCGAGGGCAGCGGGCTGGGGCTTGCCATCTGCAAAGGGCTGATTGCCGCACACGGCGGCACGATAACCGCCGCAAACCGCGCCGAAGGCGGAGCGCGTGTCGCCTTCACGCTGCCGCGTGAAGCGGGAGCCGAAGCGCATGCCGCGCAACGTGTTGTGGAGGAGCAGCCGCAATGAGCGCACGTGTGCTTGTGGTGGATGACGAACCGCAAATGCGGCGCATGCTCAAGACCGGGCTGAGTGTGCGCGGCTACGAGGTGCAGGTGGCCGCAGATGGTATTGCCGCACTGGATACCATTGTGGGCTGGCGGCCCGATGTGGTCGTGCTCGACCTGGGGTTGCCACAGATGGAAGGGCTGGATGTGTGCTGCCGTGTGCGGGAGTGGTCGCAGGTGCCGATCATCGTGCTGAGTGTGCGCGACCAGGAGCAAGACAAGGTGGCAGCACTGGACATGGGGGCCGATGACTACCTCACCAAGCCCTTCGGGATGGATGAACTGCTGGCACGCATCCGTGTGGCACTGCGGCACGCAGCACGCCTGACCGCGCTACCGGAGCCTGTCTGCGTCTTTGGTGAAGTACAGATAGATCGTGCCCACCGGCGCGTGATGGTACGAGGCCATGAGGTACATCTGACACCAACGGAGTATGAGTTACTGTATGTGCTCACAGCACACGCCGGCAAGGTGCTGACCCACCGCTGGTTGCTGCGCACGGTGTGGGGGCCGACGTATGAGCAGGAGACGCCCACGCTGCGTGTGTTCATCACGCAGCTGCGCCACAAGATTGAGCCAACCCCCGCGAAGCCGGTCTATATCCTCACCGAGCCGGGCATAGGCTATCGGTTTAATCTTCAGGGCTAGGAGCATGCATGGATGGACAACTGACCTGGTGGATCGGGTTTAACGTGATGGTGCTGGCGTTGCTTGCGCTCGACCTGGGTGTATTTCACCGCACCGCGCACGAGGTAAAAATCAAAGAGGCACTTATCTGGAGTGGTGTGTGGGTGATGCTGGCACTGCTCTTCAATCTGGGCATCTTTGTTGGCTGGGTGGGCGGCTATGCCCCCGCTGAACGCAGCCATGCTGCGCTGACCTTCCTCACCGGCTACCTGCTGGAAAAGTCACTCAGTGTGGACAACCTCTTTGTCTTTGCGCTCATCTTTGCCTACTTCAAGGTGCCCGCGCTCTATCAGCACCGCGTGCTCTTCTGGGGCATTATCGGCGCACTGCTGATGCGAGCCGCTCTTATCTTCGCGGGGGTGGCGCTGATAGAGCACTTCCACTGGGTGCTCTATCTTTTTGGGGGGGTGCTCATCTTCAGCGGTATCAAGATGTTCCGCAAGGATGAGGACATTCACCCGGAGCAGAATCCGGTGCTGCGGGTTCTGCGGCGGATATTGCCCGTGACAAGCGATTTTGAGGGGACACACTTTGTCGTGCGGCGCGATGGACGGCTCTGGGTCACGCCGCTGCTGGTGATTCTCGTATTCATTGAATGGACCGACCTGGTGTTTGCGCTCGACTCGATTCCCGCGATCCTTGCTGTCACCCACGACCCTTTCATTGTCTACACCTCAAATGTGCTGGCAATTCTGGGGCTGCGCTCGCTCTACTTTGCGCTCGAAGGACTTCTCCATACCTTCGCCTACCTGCGTTCTGCATTGGCGATTATCCTGGTCTACATCGGCATCAAGCTGCTGCTCTCACATAGCATCGAGATACCAACGCTGCTCTCGCTTGGAGTCATCTTCGCGCTGGTGGCAATCTCGATTATTGCGTCTATTCTCTATCCGCCGCGGGCGGTGTCGGAGAAAACGCCTTCGTAGGGTGTGGTGAGGCACGAGCATTCGCGGAGTGAGCAATTGTGGAAGGTCCCTGGCGGGGGCCACACGCGGGGATACGATGGTATCCCCGCGTGTCAGTTCCAGAACAGAACCTGGATTAGTGAGCACTGGTCGAACCCGCACCGCGCGGCACGCGCACGCTATCGACCAGGTCTTGAATTTCCTGTGGCGGCGGGGCGGTGATACGCGACACCGCAATAGCGATGACAAAATTGATGATCGCGCCCAGTGTGCCAATGCCTTCTGCGCTCACGCCGAAGAACCACGCCGGCATGCTCATAAACTTGTTGCCAATGATATAGCTCATCGTGAACACCATCCCGACCACCATGCCTGCAATCGCCCCGGCGCTGTTGGTGCGCTTGTCGAAGATGCCCAGAATGATGATAGGGAAGAAGCTGGCTGCTGCCAACCCAAATGCAAATGCCACCACCTGCGCCACAAAGCCCGGCGGGTTGATGCCAAAGTAGCCGGCAATGACCACCGCAATGAAAATCATGATGCGCCCCACCATCAACCGTTTCTGCTCATCTGCGTTGGGGTCAATCAGGCGGTAGTAGATATCGTGCGACACCGAACTGGAGATGACCAACAGCAGCCCTGATGCCGTCGAGAGCGCGGCGGCAAGCCCGCCGGCTGCGACAAGCGCAATCACGAAGGGGGGCAGATTGGCAACTTCTGGCGTTGAAAGCACGATGATGTCATTGTCGATATAGACCTCATTGACAGAGTCGGGGTTGGGTTTCGTCTTATCAACCTTGCCATTGGTTTTGAGGAAGGCATCGCCTGGCCCCATGGTCACACCGCCATCTCCGTTCTTGTCGTCGCCCACAATGAGCAAGCCGGGTTTCTCCCACTTGCCAATCCAGGAATTCTCACTGCGAAGCGTATCAGCGGGTATCGGCGCACCGGCTACCAGCGAGCCATCGGCCTGGCGGGTTGCGCCCGTGAAGGTGGTGAGCAGGTTGTAGCGCGCGAACACGGCAATAGCCGGGGCGGTGGTGTAGAGCAGCGCAATGAAGAGCAGTGCCCATCCCGCCGAGAAGCGTGCCGACCGCACCGATGGCACGGTGTAGAAGCGCACGATAATATGCGGCAGGCCCGCTGTGCCAATCATCAGTGCAATCGTGATGAAGAGCACATCCAGCTGCGTCTTGTTGGTGAAGGGTTCGATGTAGTTTTTCATTCCCAGTTCGGTCTGAAGCTCGCCCAGACGCGGGGCCAGGTCGCCAAACGTGAACGCCAACTGCGGGATGGGGTTGCCTGTCAGGATCATGCCCAGGGCAAACGCGGGCACCAGATAGGCTGCAATCAGCACCACATACTGAGCCACCTGGGTCCAGGTGATGCCTTTCATGCCACCGATGACCGAGAAGAAGGCTACAATCGCCATCCCAATCATCACACCCGTATTGATAGATGTGCCCAGGAAGCGGCTAAACACAATCCCTACGCCACGCATCTGGCCGGCCACATAGGTGAAGGAGACGAAGATGGCACAGATGGCCGCTACGGTGCGCGCTGTCTGGGAGTAGTAGCGGTCGCCCACGAAGTCGGGCACGGTATACTTGCCAAACTTACGGAGATAGGGGGCCAGCAGCAGTGCCAGCAGCACATAGCCGCCCGTCCAGCCCATCAGGTAGATGCAGCCATCGTAGCCCAGGGTGGAGATGAGTCCCGCCATCGAGATGAAGGACGCTGCCGACATCCAGTCGGCAGCGGTGGCGGCACCATTGGCGATAGCCGGCACGCCCTGGCCGGCCACGTAGAAGCCCTTGGTATCTCGAACACGGTTCTGGTAGCCGATGTAGATGTAGCCTGCAAACGAGAGGATGACGACCGCATAGGTCCAGATTTCAACTTCCCCCATAGTTCACCTCATTCTTATTCATGAACATCAAATTCTCTGTCGATTTTGTCCATCAAAACACTATAGACAAAAATCTCGATGACGAACACATAGATAGAACCCTGTTGCGCAAACCAGAATCCCAAGGGGAGCTGCCCAATCTTGATGGCATTCAATGGTTCGACCAGCAAAATGCCAAAGACATACGAAACCATCGCCCAGATAGCAAGCAAAATGGAGATAAGCATCATATTCTTACGCCAGTAGGCTTTGAATTCGCCTGATGTTTCGTGTGATGATGTCGGCACAGTGTACCTCCCTTGTAACTAATCACATTACACTCTTCCTAGAGCCAACATGGTAGTGTCACGCCTGTACAGTTGCCTCGATAGCCTCCTTTCTTTGATTACCTCATACACTGGCTTGCCAGTGTATCAGAGTCCACATTTGGAAAAGATAAGAAACCAGGCCAGAAGCATTCGGGAAGTATAATGGTTTGGGACTCGCACAGAAAGCTCGTGTCC
>CAZFBN010000169.1:0-10756 GCA_964517145.1 uncultured Saprospiraceae bacterium | reverse complement strand
GACAATTTCTAAAGGCTTAAATCATTTACTGTCAGATCAAGTCTTGACTATTACAATTAAAAATTTTATCGCAAAAGTGTAAAGAGGTTCAGGCGCTATTTAGTTTTTGAACCTTTTTTCTTTACATACGATTTTTGTAGTATCTGTGGCTAAGCAAAAAACGTTATATTCTTGTTTCTTTCTTACGCAAATGCTCGCTGAAACGCTGGGAAATCTGTAATTAGTTGCATTTCCAGCGTATATTTTCTTTATTTCGTCTTATATTATTTGCAATATCAATTTTTTTGACGATCTTTATTCTATTCCTTTCACAAAAACCCTTAACATCCAGTTTATGAGCACTTTACCCAGATTAGTAATGGGCATGACAGACCAAGGTTGTATGCCTGATATTGCCCAATTTTTTACAACATATCATATGGGGCAAGTAATAAAAAAAGCCCTGCGCGGCGAAGCCAATGGTGAATGGTATGCCCTGACGGAATCATCAGCAGAGCTTTCCAAAATAAAGTATTTGCAAGAAACGTTGCGTTCTTTTGGGTTTGATCCTTTAAAAACGGATCCAGCAGGCGTGTTTGGCTACGGTACTCGTGCAGCGGTGCGTCTTTTTCAAGAGTATGTGCGCTCGATAGAGGGGCAAGATGTGACGCCACAGGGTGTGGTAGGAGAAAAAACTTGGCCCCAAATTGAACGGTGGGAAAACAAAACCGACCGTGTAAACGAATGGGCAAATGGCTATCAATCAGCCGAATACGAAAAATGGAAAGGTATTTTGAATGGAATGAAAACCCATTATTTGCAATCGGAAAAAGCCAAGCCCTACCGTGATCGCTTGGGTGTGTACAAAGGTAAAACAGCGACCTTGCAACCGGAAGACTGGCAAACAGGAGCAGAGGTGGTGCACTTGATCGGCATTCGGCGAAAAGCTTCCGCTAGCCGGACTAACAATGATTTGTTTGTACTGCTCCTCAATGGTATGGTGTTTTCTTTTTGGGGTTCTACCATTCCAAACCCGGAAGAGGCAAAAAAAGACGGATTTCCCTTTTTGTTGGAAGGGCAGCATCGTTATAATTTTGGTTGGCACAAAATAGCCGATCAAAAAAAGATTTATCCAGCATTAAAACCTTCGGTGGCAGATGGAGTGCTGATCGTTCGCTTGAAAGCCGGCGATCAAAATGTGCAGGACAGTGACATTTTTGAAGGCAAGTGGGAACCCAATGCCAGTATCAATATTCACTGGTCGGGCGATGGTGATTACAATTTTTCAGCAGGATGCCAGGTGATCGCCGGTAAAAGTTATGCCAATCACCGTGGCGATTTGATCCCATGTACTTATGCTTCAGACAGTTACGCAGGTCTTGGTAAAGGTAAAACACGTGGCGCTTACAATGTGCTTGCCGATCTGGTGCTCACCCTCGCTCCGGCGGGCACCCAGCAGGTGTATTATTCGCTTATAGCGGAAGAACGATTGAAGCAGTTTGCGCCGCTGAATACCGATGAACTTTTTGCGCAATTGATAGAATCGAAAGAAGGTAATGTTTCAACACTTGCTTGATTCAAGCGGTCACGCACGTTTATGGAATTTTTAAAAATTTCGTAAACGTGCGTTTTTATACATCATTTGAATATTTGTGTTCGTGTACTTCCGTTTGATTCCTGTCTATTTTGTACTTTCACGCGCTGTTATAAATTCACCACATGAGTATTGAACGATTATTAGCGGATAAACCGAATTTGCATGCCTGGGACGACGGCTCGCCCGCCTCTTTTGCCACTTCGCCAAAAGTATTACACTTCATTCACGATCATACAAAACCTGGTATGATAACCCTGGAAACAGGTTCAGGTTATTCGACCATTGCTTTTGCTTTGGCAGGAAGTCAACATATTTGCATTACGCCCTTTACAGCCGAATCTGATCGCATTTTGCAATATTGTAATAACATTGGCTTACAAGCTAATATCACCTTTCTGGCGGCTAGTTCCGATATGATATTGCCAGATAATAAGGTCATTCCGGCTACGCTGGATTTTGTTTTTATTGATGGGGCACATCGTTTTCCGTTTCCTTGTATTGATTTTCATTATACCGAAAGTAAATTAAAAGTGGGGGGTATCATGGCTGTGGATGATATTGATATGCCCTCTGTAAAAATATTATACAATTTTCTGCGTCGTGAAAAAGAATGGGAATTGGTGGAAAAGATCAAAGGCACTGCTTTTTTCCGGCGCACGCGCCCCACCGAGACGCTGATGGATTGGCAAGGGCAGCAAATGAACGAAGGTTACAAACAGCGTAAAACATTGATTTCCAATATTAAACGCAGCATTAAAAAGATATTGCCGATCCGGTCTTAATCATCATTTAACCGTAGAATCGGTATTCAAAGCTTTTAACCAATCGATACAACGATCCGTCCAGGTTTCTAAATGCCCTTTGCCAATAGCAAGCGAAAAACCGTGTCCGCCAGTAGGATACACATGTAACTCTGCCGGAATTTTATTATTTTTTAATGCCTGATAAAATAACAAACTGTTTTCAACCGGCACGCCTGCATCATCTCCTGCATGAATGAGGATGGTAGGAGGGGTATCTGGTTTAACCTGTAATTCATTAGAATAATATTCAATTAATTGTGGATCAGGGTTTTGCCCCAATAAAGCATTGCGAGAACCAATGTGCATATTCACCGTTTGTGAAAATGTAATAACCGGATAAACCAATATCATAAAATCGGGTCGGGAACTCCATTTTTCAATAGGATCAGTGGCATCTGCCTTGCCAAAATCAAAATGCGTACCTGCCGTGGAAGCGAGGTGCCCCCCTGCCGAAAAGCCCATGATGCCTACCTTTGCGGTATCAATATTCCATTCCTGCGCATGATGGCGCGTGAGGCGAATAGCTCTTTGCGCATCCATCAAAGGCGATAAATGTGGTGTAATATTATTTTTAGAAATAGGCAAGCGATATTTTAATACAATCGCTGCTATTCCCTTGGAATTCAGCCACTTGGCAATGTCCGTACCTTCCCAATCATAAGCCAGAACGGCGTAGCCACCACCGGGACAAACCACGACTGCCTGACCGGTTGCATTGCGTTTTGCAGGTAAAAACACGGCAATATCCGGCACCTGCACATTGCTAATGCGCACAATATCTTGCACATCTTGTTTTTCCGTTTCATTTACTTTTTGATTATTTGGAATTTGTCCTTGCCAAAGCGGCAGAATCAAATTTTGAGCTGGCGATAAATAACTCATCATTAAAATGTAAAATAGTATAATAAAAGGTTTCATATTTAATCAATTATTTGAATGAAATAAAAAATAATCATACGCTGCCCGCGCCACATGTGCAATGACTTTTTCCCGCTCCGGGATTTCTTCGGTCGAGTTTTTTACAAAAACAGCCACTATTACATTCCCTGCATTGTTGGGCAATTCGATGATACCCACATCATTGGCAGTGCCGCCGATGGTGCCGGTCTTGTGCGCTATGCGCGTGCCAGGTGGCAGGAAGCCTTTCAGTCGGGCATCACCGGTTTGGCAGCGGTACATGATATCCAGCAATAATTTTGTATGATATTCATTTAGTAATTTGCCTTGCCATATTTTTAGCAGGAGTTGTGTCATGGCGCGAGGCGTGGAAGTATCCTGTCGGTCTTTGCCAAAAACCTCGGCAGCTTGTTTTTCTTGTTCGGGCGTAAGTTTTTCAGCGAGGTTTTGAAAAGCGGCGAGCGTCATCGTGCTTTCATTGGCGACCGGAACACCCACATAATCTGCAATCAATTTCAATGTCGAACGGTCAATGCGCTGTCCTTCTATCCCATTGGTTGTCAGCATTTTATTAATAACATCCGCGCCTCCAGCCAAACGCAGGCAAATATCGGTGGCACTATTATCGCTGATTAACAGCATCAATTCCAACAAATTACGAATAGACAAAATCACGCCTGGATCATCAAATAAATTGCTCAACGTACCGCTACCAGGGTGTAAATCAGTGGGTTGTAAAGCCACGAGACTATCCAGCCGCAATTCTTTGGCTTGTACTCGTTTCAATAATTGTACGGCAATGGCAACTTTAAAACTGCTCGCCATTGGAAAAGGCTCATTTTCATTAAAATACAGTTCGCGTCCTGTTTCTATATGATAAATGCCAACTCCGATTTTTCCTCCAGAAAGCGGCTCAAATCGAGCGATTTCTTTTTGCAAATTATTCAGATTAGACTGCGCCAATGCCAAAAAAGGCAAACAAAACAAGAAAAAATAAGTGATCAAACGCTGTAAATGCTTTGTTTTAGGTGTGGGTGGCATAGTTGCGATTTTGTTGGTTAATATACCATTTTTTTTAAGATTGCCAGCAAATCAAATCGTTTTAAACTTCGTTTCATTTCAACCCAATTCAAATTTTTATTTTTTGCAATCTAATGTACATTCCATCAAAACATCGATTAATGTTTAAACCTTAATTAATATCTTTACACAGAGAAAGCGGTGACAAAAATCACCCCCCGGAAAAATGCCAGATCGAAACAAAATCGAAACCTCAACGTATAAGCGGAGTAAAAAATATTCTGCCTCGTTTTTTTACTAAAAATGAATATCATGCAACGAAAAAAAATGTTGACCGGCGTGTTTCTAATTGCGCTAATTACCGGATTTTCAGCGTGTTACTACGACAATGAAGAAGCGCTTTATGGAGCTACCCCTTCAGATTGCAATCTTGGAGAGGTGAAGTACAGCGTGCAAGTGCGCAGCATTATTTCTACCAATTGCTATGCTTGTCACAGCACTGGCAGCAACCTTGGCAATTTGCTACTCGACAGTTACAACAGTGTGCGCAGCGCTGCCAATAACGGTTCCTTAATGGGGTCGGTAAAACATGCAGCAGGGTACTCTGCTATGCCACAAGGTGCCGCAAAACTAGAGGATTGTGATATTCAGGCATTACAAACCTGGGTAGATGCCGGTACGCCGAATAATTAAAAACAGCAAAAGGTGTGTAATAAATTTGCCGCCTTTAAAAAAAAAACGCCTTTTCATTACTAATTATTTTACACCATGCGAAGAATTATTATAATCCTTATAGCCATTATAGCCGTAATTGGCGCTGCTATTGGTATTTATCAATGGAATAAGCCGCATCAAAATATGCAACGCGCAAGCGCTGATTTGACGGTGACTGCCGATGAACTCATGGCTGCCTTCAACAACGATGAAAATGCCGCCAACGCTACTTACCTCAATAAAGTGGTAGCTGTGACAGGCAAGGTACTGGAAGCAACGGTCAGCGGCGAAGCAACAGTGGTGAGCTTAGCAACGTCGGACGATTTTGGCGCTATTTCTTGCGAATTAGACCGCTTTAGCACACATGCGCGCACGACGTTTTCGCCTGGTGAAGCCATTACATTGAAAGGTATTTGCTCTGGCAAAACCATAGATGTGGTACTGGTGCAATGCGTATTGGTAGAAGACGAAGAAAATTAGAATAGGGTTTAAAAATTATTTACAACTAAATAAAAACAGACAAACATTATGAAAAATAGCTTATTTGCTTTAATGATGATTATAATTTCCACATTTTCATTACATGCACAAGGCAAATTTTATTCCAAAAAGGCAGTGGTGAGCTTTAACGCCAGTACGCCAGTGGAAGACATTGAAGCGCAGACGAGCACAGGCACGATTGTGTTGGATGCGCAAACCGGCAAGCTGGAAAGCAGCGTGTTGATTTCGGCATTTCAGTTCAAGCGGGCGCTGATGCAAGAGCATTTTAATGAAAATTACATGGAATCGTCCAAATTTCCAAAAGCCGTTTTTAAAGGTGAAATCACGAATTTGTCGGAGGTGAATTTTAAGAAAGACGGCACTTACAAGGTAAAAGTGAAAGGTACGATGGATATGCACGGCGTCAAAAAAGAAATGACAAGTGACGGCACCCTGACCGTAGCAGGTAATAATATGAAACTCATCAGTGCTGATTTTATTATAAAATGTGCCGATTATGATATCAAAATTCCATCCGTTGTTGCAGATAAAGTAGCCAAGGAAGTAAAAGTAAAGCTTTCGGCGGATCTGCTGCCATTGGCTGGTAAATAAGTAAGGTAATATTATATAATTGGGATCGTCTTTTGCCCCTTTAAAAATAAAATATATGAAAAACCTAATCCTTACCTTGGCGTTGCTCGGCACGTTTTTCGTTGCATTGCAAGCCCAGGACGACCTCCTCTCTTTGGTTGGTGAAGAGGAAATCACCAATCTCACAACTGCTGCCTTTAAGACAAACCGCGTTGTTAATGGTCATTCCATTGAAAATACTGCTGCTGGCGTACTGGATGTGAAAATTTCGCACCGCTTCTCCCCTATTTCCGACGGATTTTATGATATTTTTGGATTGGATGGCGCTACCATCCGCATTGGCGTGGATTATGGCATTACCGACCGGCTTATGGTGGGAATCGGTCGGAATAGCTATGAAAAAATTTATGATGGTTTTGTAAAGTATAAATTGTTGCGTCAAAGCACCGGTAAAATAAACATGCCGATCACGCTGGTTTATCTAGCTGATTTTCAAATAAATACGCTAAAATCCCAAGATGAAGAGCGTGAAAATTATTTTTCTTCGCGTTTATTTTATACCCATCAGTTATTAATCGGGCGCAAATTTAGTGAAGGATTTTCCGCACAACTCATGCCTACCCTGGTGCATCGCAATCTCGTACCAACGGTGGACGACAAAAATGATGTCCTTTCCATTGGCGTAGCAGCTCGGCAAAAGCTGGGTAAACGCATGGCGATTACCGCCGAATATTATTACGTTTTGCCCGACCAACTGAGCGACACTTACACGAACAGTCTCTCCATCGGTTTTGACGTGGAAACGGGCGGACACGTTTTTCAGTTTAGTTTTTCCAATACGCCTTACATGACATATAAAGGTTTCATTACAGAAACAAAAGATAAATGGTTTTATGAAAATGATGGCAAAAATTTGTTGAGTGGTATCCGCTTTGGTTTTAATATTTCAAGGGTATTTACAATTGTAAAACCAAAACCCATGCAATAATTACCATCATCGTTTGACTATCGACTATTGGACTATTCACTTTTTTACATTGTAGTATAAATAAAAATCCGAAGGACGTACATCATCCTTCGGATTTTATTTTAATATATCATTTTTTTAAATATTACATTAATTACATCCCATATCCGTTTTTGAAATAGGATCGTTGTTAGGGAAACAATTACCAGAAAGCACTTTTGTAGGCGCATAACGCTGTAAATCAGGATCGTACAAAGCGTCTTCCAAAAATTCCACCAGGTCGTCCATTTCTTTTTCGGTCAAATTCAAAGGATGGAAAAGCGGAGAAATTTGGCTAGCCGGTATTTCAGGATTTTCAGGCACGCCGTTGTTAAAATATTCCACGACTTCCCGCAAAGAGCGTTTGCTGGCACCGTGAAAATAGAAACCAATATTTTTCATATTGTACAACTGCGGCACTTTGAATTTGTGCATATCTTCCGCCTTTTTCGTGAAGCCGCCTCTACCCAAATTGCGCACATCATTGGCATCAGTTTTAAATACATTATAACCTGTTTGATAATGATTTTTTACACCCAATGAAAAAAATTGATGCGGTAACGTATTGAGTGAAGGACTATTATGACAATTTGCACAGCCTGCTTTTCCAAAAAACACCAGCGCGCCTTCCTTTTGTTGCTCCGTCATAGCCTCTTTTTCGCCCTTCAGCCAGCGCTGAAAAGGTGCTCGATTGGTAAGAATGGTGCGGAAATAGGCAGCAATGGCAAAAGCAGCTGTTTCGCGGGTGTAGCGTTTATCAGCAGGGATATCCGGGAAAGCCTTGTCAAACATGGGAGTATAACCCAGCGAGTCCGTAACTGCTTTGTTAACTACCTGCCGATGCACAATCAATGCTCTGGCGTTATTGGCTTCCAAGCCTTTGAGTCCTTTAAAGTTGATTTCCACCAACGTATCTTGATTCCAAACGTTATCTGTGCCGGCATTCACGTCGAAAGAACCAAATGTACCCGCCCACAACGCGTTGGTCACATAAGTCGTATTAATCACCGGCAATGGTCGGGCACCTTGTGCATCCACCTCATCGCCTTTGTAAATTTGATTTTTGATACGCCCCTCTCCGCTCACGCCAAAGCCAATTGCTCCGTCCGCAACGCCCTGGAAGCGCCCAGCAGTAAAGCTCCGCGCAGGAATGTGACAGGTAGCACAGGAATACGTCACTTTAGAAGCCGGGTACTTGTTTTCTAAGCCAATTCCGGTTTCAAAAAACAACATCTGCCCAAGCTTTACTTTGTCTTCAGTTACCGGATTTTTAGGATCTTGATTCGGCAAAGAAGCATAATCGTTGCTTTCTGGCAAGATAAAATAATCATAATTCCCTGTAATGGATCGCTGGCTTAACTCATTTTGAAGGGTCTTGTCCAAATTCGTTTCTACCGGGTCGTGTTGACAAGAAAACAGGTACACCGCAAAAGCGAGCATCGCAATAATGGTAAATGTTCTGTTCATAGTAACTGAGCTTTTTTTCATGAGATGTTTTTAAATAGATTTAACAGCGCTATAATTTTTGTATAATAAATTACTCATTTCTGACAATCAGGATAATACCTATGCAGAAAATAATTTATGCCGTAGCTACTGCATCAAATTAGCTGCCACAAGCAATTATTTCATTTGCAACCGTACTAGGTTACAAAATTGAAATCCGCAAATTATTCAGGAAAATGATTGGAAGTAGGCTCTCAAAAAGCTCAAATTATATACTTTCAAAGGGTGGTTGGAGGGAATGCCCTAAGACGAGATAAAATTAAAAATTTTCAAAATAATACGCAAGTCTGTTTGTCGAAGCTGCGTCTTTTTATTTCATAAACAATTGATTTTCTATCAATTGTAATATATAAATTTTTTTAAAATTTTTCATTTTTTTAGAACTTTGTCTGAAATCTGTCAAATGTAATTCATTATGGAACGCTGAAAAACAAGACCACTCAGGCACTGTTCTTCAGCGTTTTTAAAATAGCATGCCCTTACAACAAAATCAATTCGTGGTAGGAATCAATTTATAAATCCGCCCCGGATTTTCCACAGCAATGTAAATATAACCATCCGGTGCCATGCGTACATCACGCATCCGACCAACGTTTTCCAGCATAATTTCCTGATCGATTACCTTTTTGCCATTCATATCACAACGATTCAAATATTTAAAACGCAGAGAACCAACTACAATGTTGCCTTCCCACGCTTTGTAACGATTGCCTTGCACAATTGCCATACCCGACGGTGCAATGGAAGGTACCCAGTACGTTTCCGGCTGCTCCATACCCTCCTGTGCGGTTTTGTTGGTAAAAGTGGTACCGTCATAATTGATGCCATATGATATGATGGGCCAACCATAATTTTTACCTTTTTCAATCAAATTCAATTCATCGCCGCCGCGCGGTCCATGCTCGGTTTCCCAAATCGTGCCGGTTTTTGGGTCAATCGTCAAACTCTGCGGATTGCGGTGCCCGTAAGACCAGATCGAAGGCATCGCGCCTGGCGTATTCACAAATGGGTTATCTTTGGGAACGCTGCCATCCTCTTTAATACGGTGAATCTTACCACAATGATTACCAAGCGATTGCGGATTTTCATTATGATTGCCCCGATCACCAACCGAGAAAAACAAATATCCATTTTTATCAAAAACCATCTTCGCCCCGTAGTGGTGGCGCGTGCGCGCGTACGGGAGCGCTTCAAAAATCACTTTTTTGTCCGTCAACTTATTCCCGTCGAGCTTTGCCCGCATAATGGCAGTGGTAGCCAGCGTCCGTTCGCCTTCTTTTTTACCGGCAGCATAAGACAAGTAAATAACTTTATTTTTATTATAATTTGGATGTAATATAACTTCCATCAAGCCGCCCTGCCCTTCAGCCACCACCTCTGGAGCTCCCGAAATCGTTTGCAATTCGCCTTTGTTGGTGCGCCGGAAAAATTTGCCGCCCCGATCCGTAATCAGCATATCCCCATTGGGCAGGAACGCCATACTCCAGGGCACGCCCACGCCTTCCGCCACCAGTTCCGCACGGATGCCCATCGCTTCGGTCTTAAACTCGGTCGGACTTTCCTGTTTGCTCGCAAAATCGTAGCGTTTTTGATTTTCAATCCCAGTGAGAATATATTCCGCCAACGCCGTAATTTCCGCGTCGGTAAACGCCGTATCAAATCCTGGCATCCCGTCGTCCGGGTAGCCGACTTTGATCGCCGTAAATAAATCTTCCTTGGAATTGCCGTGTTTCCAGCGGCGATCTACAAAAGCCTGCATCTGCTCGCCGTGACAACCAGAACAGAATTTCTCATAATTCGCTTCCGGGTCAGCCGGAGCCGCGTCATCCGGGCGAACCGCAAAAATCAGCAAAGGCGCAAGCGCCGCAACGATCATTAATTTTTTCAGCATGAGAATGGGTTTGATGTTTTGGTACAACAGAAGGGTGTAAAAATAGTTGAAAGGGGGCACTTTTACAAGCCGTAATGCCTACGTGTTAATTCACACAAAATTTAATTTTAAAAATTGGCACAAATAATTAAAGAAACAAAATTTGTACCAATACTTTAAAATAATATAAATAGTAAACAAAACTTACCGCCGCAGCACCCGAAAAGCGAGATTTCGCCCATGCCCTTGCATAATGGCAAGATTGATCCAGGCAAGCGCAAATTGCTCCAATA
>CAZFBN010000168.1:0-10871 GCA_964517145.1 uncultured Saprospiraceae bacterium | reverse complement strand
TAAATAAAAAATCCGATTTTTGTATTGTACTTATTCACCATGATATTATTCTTCACTTTTTTATAGCAATTTTAATTGATTTGGGGCGATTAAAACTAAATAAAAAGCTGATTTACAACTGTTTAAATTTCCACATTTACGACATCATATACAAATTTGGTCATATTCTCAAAAGCTGATTTTATCATTAACAGGAAAAGAGTGGTCTTTTTATACATTTAATAATTCGCATACCGAATTGCAACCGGAGCTATGTAGTACATAATTCATTTATTTATCCAAAAAACAACTTTCTATCATGAACACACAAAAAATGATGCGTTTTGCATCAAAAATGCTGATTTTTATTGCTATCTGCTGTTTGGCAGCATGCCAACAGGAAGAAGAAACAAGTGTAAACTTGTCGAATATCGCTCCAGAAGACTTCATGAGTAACACCGAATTGTTACACAATGTGCAGTCATCTTCTAATTCTTCCTTGTATAACCAAGTTTTAGGTCGCTTAGGCGCTTCCTGGTGGCAGTGGATTTACAGCATTCCTTGCGATCGCAACCCTTTGCTGGATGAGACGGGCGCTTTCCAAAATCGAGGTCAACGAGGTGCCGTTTACTTTTTGGCGGGCTCAGGCGGTCAGACTGTTGTACGCAATGTGACGATTCCCAGAGGAAGATTTATTTTCTTTCCTATTGTAAATTATTCTAATTCATACCCTTGTCCTGATCCAGATTTTAAACCAGCACCTGGTCAGTCTTTAGAAGATTTTCTTACACAAGGCGCACAAGAAGCGATAGACCTGGTCGATTTTCTTTCCGTGGAGTTGGATAATGTAGCGCTTCAAAACTTAACAAATAATCGTGGAACTTCTGACCTATTTACCTTCCGACCAGCGACTGGTTTGGACGGTTGCCTGGGTGATGCTTGCCTTGCAGGAACACGCAAACAGGCGGTTACCGATGGTTATTGGATGCTGCTGTCTCCGTTGAGTAGAGGCAATCACAAGTTGAGAATTCGCGGTGGGGTTAGTGCGTTTAATTTTTCATTGGATGTAACTTATAATATTAAAATACAGTAATTACTATTCTATTTTATAATATAGCAAAATAGTTTTCCGGTTGACTCATTTTGCTAAATAGAATATCTGGTAGCTTTATAAAGTTATCAGATATTTTTTTTATGAAGGGTATATGATTTTGCACAAATGAAAATATATTTGATGTTGTTTTACTCAAATGAACGGCATGGATGATATGATTGACCTAAAGAAAGCAATTTATAATGCTTGTCTGAAAATAATTTCGGAGCGTATCCATACGATTGAAACCGTATTACAATCCCTGGAAGAATCCAGAAATAATGAGTCCAAAAGCAGTGTAGGCGATAAATACGAAACGGGACGTGCCATGCTGCATTTGGAAGAAGAAAAAAACAAAACGCAATTGTCAGAGGCTTTACTCGCAAAAGCTACCCTAGAATCTATTGATCTATCAAAAGCATATCACAAAGTAGAGATGGGCAGTTTTGTTATTACTAATAGCGGAAAATATTTTATTGCCATTGGAATTGGTAAAATAATGATAGACAAAGAATTAATCTATGTAATTTCCTTAGATTCCCCTATCGGGCAACTATTGCAAAGCAAGAAAGTAGGCGATTCATTTACCTTTAACGGAAAAATTATTAAGATTGAGTTCATTATATAATATTGTACAATTCTTTCATACCATCCTCTATATATCATTCTACTATTTCACATTTTCAAATTTGACCCAAAAATTAGCGGCATCCTATTTTATTTTCTTACTTTAGTGTCATTAAGACGCAATGGAAATTTGGATTTATTGAAACTAACGCAAAAACCATTGATTATGAATACGTTAAAAACATCTTTTGGGCTGATCCTCGCCTTCGCCAGTTTGATTGGCACGAGCTTTGGGCAAACGATTTCAACGGTAAAGCAGGAACAATTTACGTTGGTTCAAAACCAAAATGGACCTACGTTGGGATACGCACCGACCTCTGGCGTTCAAATTTTAACTGTAGATGGTCTGGCTTTCAAAGATTTAAATAAAAACGGAAAATTAGATGCGTATGAAGATTGGCGTTTGCCGATAGATCAACGTGCACAGGATTTAGCAAAGCAAATGTCTATTGAGCAAATTGCCGGACTCATGTTGTATAGTGCGCATCAAGCTATTCCTGGCGCTGGCGGCAGGTTTGGCGCTTCGACTTATAATGGAAAGCCTTTTGCGGAAAGTGACGCGAAGTCAAGTGACTTATCGGACGCACAAAAAAAATTTCTACTCGAAGATAATTTACGGCACGTCTTGATTACCACCGTCGAAAGCCCTGGAACTGCCGCCACCTGGAACAACAATGCCCAGGCATTCGTGGAAAGCATCGGTTTGGGTATTCCGGTTAATACAAGTTCTGACCCTCGGCATGGTTACGATTCTTATGCTGAATTTAATGCCGGTGCGGCTGGTAAGATTTCAAAATGGCCCGGCACGCTTGGCATTGCGGCTACTTTTGATCCGGCTGTTATGAAAAAATTTGGTGAAGTCGCTGCGACCGAATATCGGGCAATGGGCATAGCCACAGCGCTTTCTCCGCAAATTGATTTGGCGACCGAACCCCGCTGGAATCGCTTCGATGGCACGATGGGGGAAGACCCTGATTTAGCAACTGATATGGCGAAGGCTTATGTGGATGGCTTCCAAACTTCAACGGGCAAAGACGAAATCAAGGATGGCTGGGGCTACAAAAGTGTAAATGCAATGGTGAAGCATTGGCCCGGCGGCGGACCCGAAGAAGGTGGTCGGGATGGGCATTATGGATATGGCGCGTATGCTGTTTATCCAGGTAATAATTTGAAAGATCATTTACAACCTTTTACAGAAGGTGCTTTCAAACTAAATGGTGCCACTAAAATGGCATCAGCTGTAATGCCTTATTATACAATCTCTTATAAACAGGATACTAAAAATGGCGAGAATGTTGGTAATGCTTTTAATAAATATATCATAACGGATTTATTGCGTGGTAAATATGGCTACGATGGCGTAGTTTGTACAGATTGGGGCATTACCAGAGATGTAGAAGCGGTTGATCTTTTTCAAGGAAAAAGCTGGGGCGTGGAGACGCTTAGCGTTGCCGAGCGACATTATAAAGTAATTGAAGCGGGCTGCGACCAATTTGGTGGCAATAATGAGATGAAACCTGTCGTGGAAGCTTATGAAATGGGCGTTGCAGAACATGGCGAAGCTTATATGCGCAAGCGCTTTGAGCAATCTGCGGTTCGTTTGTTGCGCAATATTTTTCGGGTTGGCTTGTTTGAAAATCCCTACCTTGATCCGGCGGAAACCGATAAAATCGTTGGAAATGAGGCGTTTATGAAGGCAGGTTTTGACGCGCAAGTTAAATCCATTGTCCTATTAAAAAATCAAAATAAAACGCTTCCGCTAAAAAAACAACTCAAAGTGTATATTCCGCAACGTTATTCTCCGCCTACTAAAGACTGGTTTGGCAGAGAAACGCCTGAAAAATGGGATTATCCATTTAGTTTGGATGTAATAAAAAATACGTTTGAAATCGTAGAAACGCCGGAAGCTGCGGATTTCGCGCTGGTGGGCATTGAAAGTCCAAAAGGGGGCGTCGGCTACGACAAAGCAGACCTGACTGCCGGTGGCAACGGCTATGTGCCAATCAGCTTGCAATATGGTGAATACGCTGCCGAAAACGCGCGTGAAACGAGTATCGCCGGCGGTAGTCCATTGGAAACATTTACCAATCGCACTTATAAAGGTAAAAAAGTAACCGCTTCTAATCATTATGCCCTTAAAATGGTGAATGATACCAAAGCTAAAATGCCGAATAAGCGCGTCGTTGTTGTGATTGACGCGTCGAATCCGATGGTCATGTCTGAAATAGAAAAAAGTGCCAGCGCCATTTTATTACATTGTGGGGTACAAACGCAAGCATTTTTGGACATCATTACCGGTGCAGCCGAGCCTTCGGGATTATTGCCGTTTCAACTACCGGCAGATATGCAAACCGTGGAAGCGCAAAAAGAAGACGTGCCGCGTGATATGAAATGTTATAAAGATTCAGCAGGAAATGTATATGATTTTGCGTTTGGATTAAATTGGAAAGGCGTGATTAAAGATAAAAGAGTTGCTAAATATAAAAAGTAAATATGTAATAGTAACCACAGCGTAATCAAATTTACACAGGTATAATATAATGTCTTTGCGAAACGCTGAATACGCTGTGGTTGTTATTTTAAAACAACTTCAACTGTCCGTCTTTAAATTGCTCATGCAATTCAACATTATACGGCGGATAAACTTTATCCTGAAAATATAATTTCTTTGCCAATTTGATCTGCTGGTGAATGATTTCTGCAATATTGCCCTCGCCGCGCATCCGCGTGCCGAAGCGACTGTCGTTGAGCTTACCGCCGTGACAATCTTTGATGCGATTCAACACCCGATCCGCCCGGTCGGGCATGGTTTTTCGAATCCAGTCTTCAAAAATCTCGGCAACGTCGCCATTCAAGCGCACAATCGTGGAGCCAATCGACAAAGCACCCATTTCCGCCACTTTTTCTGCCAATTGCAAAATTTCATGATCGTTCAAACCTGGAATAATCGGTGCCAGCATGGCATTCACCGGAATATTATGTTGCGTCAACGTTTGAATGGTTGTCAATCGGCTTTGCACCGAAGCGGTACGCGGCTCCAGCAAGCGCCGCAAATCTTCATTTAAGGTGGTAACGGAAATGGAAACGTGCAACAGATTTTCCGAAGCTAAATTTTTTAAAATATCTAAATCCCTTAAAATCAAACTATTCTTTGTGATAACGCCCACCGGATGGCGATATTTCCACAGCACTTCCAGGATTTGCCGGGTGATGCCAAATTCGCGTTCCGCAGGTTGATAACAATCGGTATTCCCTGCAAACATCAAAGGCGTGGCTTTCCACGACGGCTTTTTGATTTGTTCTTCCAATAATTTCGCGGCATTTTTTTTGACCAGAATTTTTTGTTCAAATTCCAACCCAGCGCTGTAACCCCAGTAAGGATGCGTGTTGCGGGCGTAGCAATAAATGCAGCCATGCTCGCATCCCTGATATGGATTGAGCGAATAGCCCATCGGGATATCTGGGCTTTCAACTTTATTTAAAATCGTTTTTGGCTGAACTTCAATGAATTGAGTCTTGATTTGCGCCCCTTCTTCCCATTCCTCCGGCGGAATCGGATTGGCATCATATACGAGTTTGTGATAAGGATTAGCGGGATTAATCTGCGCTCCCCTACCCTTTAAATACGGTTCTTTTTGTTCCAAGTTTCAAGTTTGAGACCTAAATTTAAAACAAAAAGTTTCTATTTACAACTTAAATAACTTCAAAATAATCCAAATCTTTGTTAAATGTCTCGTGCATCGTCGCTAATGCGATAAAAGCAATCGTCATACAAATGCCACCGACGATGAAAGCACTCCCAACCAATGTGGTAAAATTTTGAAAATACGAAAACGCAATCGAAATGGGCACGAGTGCCCCCCGCGCAAAATTGGGAACGGTGGTCGTCACTGTTGCACGAATATTTGTACCAAATTGCTCGGATGCAATCGTTACAAAAACTGCCCAAAACCCAGCGCCGAAGCCCATGAGGAAGGTTTTAAAATAGAAAAAATCGAGGCTGATGTTTTTGGAACTTAGATAAAAAACGACCGTCGCGGTAGAAATCCAAAGGTAAACATACATCGCTTTTTTGCGGCTTTTTAAAAATTGGCTCAATAGACCACTCGACAAATCGCCTAAAGTCAAACCAGTGTAACACCACATCACAGCGCGACCAGGGTCGGCGAGTTCCGTCATGCCATACGCTTTGCTAAACTCCAAGGCAAGTGCCACTAAAATACCCACTATGTACCATGTTGGCAATCCAATAGATATACATTTAAGATATTTTAAAAACAAGTTTCGTTTTGTAAAAAGCTTTATAAAATTGCCACGCACTACCTCCGATTGTTGCACATTTCTAAACATACCAGATTCATATACAGAAATTCTTAGAATGAGCAATGCCAAACCCAAGCCGCCACCGACAAAATATGCCGTACGCCAGTCCCAAGTACGTGCCACAAAATAAGCGACGACTGCGCCCATGATGCCAATCGAAGCCACAATAGCAGTGCCATAGCCGCGTTTTTCTTTTGACATCACCTCACTTACCAACGTGATACCTGCACCGAGTTCGCCTGCCAAACCAATGCCAGAAATCAAGCGCAACCACTTGTATTGCTCTACGGTTTCTACAAATCCATTGGCAATATTCGCCAGAGAATATAAAATAATAGAACCAAACAACACCGAAAGCCGCCCACGCTTATCACCCAAAACCCCCCAAGCAATGCCCCCCAGGAGCATTCCCATCATCTGCCAATTGAGCAAAGCGATGCCCATATTTTTTAAAGCTTCGCCCTCTGCTACGCCAATATCGCGTAAACTTTGCACCCGTACAATACTGAATAACAATAAGTCATAAATATCAACAAAGTAGCCCAGGGCGGCAACCACAACAGTGGAAATGATGATGGTTCTTCGATTCGCGGTAGCTTCACTCATTTTGGTTTGCTTTTAACGGCACTAAAATAGATTATTTTGTGAAACCTGAGCAAGTACAATAGACATTTGTTTTTTAAATGAAAAATGGTAGCCATAAGGCTACCGTCTAATTAGGCTAAGGGTAACTCCAATCCTTTGTAGCGAATGCCCCACTGGGAATAACCAGCGGTCAAAGTGTATCATTGTCATATTCATGCAAATCCAGAAATTCAATGATCTGAATGATTTTCTCAGCGTAACGTGGATCAGTGGCATATCCCGCTTTTTTCAAACCATGCGCCCAGTTTCTATAGTTTTTGCCATGTTTGGTAAGGTGTTTGTATCTGGCTCCTGCCAATAATTTAGAGTGCTCCCGATAGCTTTCCCAGGCAGAATCGAATACCCGAAACATATCATAAATGCTATCGTCCGAATAGTTGCGACAAGTGCAGCTGCGGCATTTCGTGCGACATTTGATACCAAAGTGATTGTTGGATTCTGAGGAAAGTCTGCTTTCTCCGACATTTGATTCTAAAAGTCCTTGTGCCAAAGTAATGCTTGCCGGTATGTCAAAAGCTTCCATTTCTCGAATTGCTACCGGCGCAAACCGTTTTACGTAATTTTTGGCAAGCTCAATTTTTGCATCTACAATTTCCTGGTCAATGCCTTTGCGCTTGGCATAAGTAGGGCTGAGGATCGGAGTTAGATTCGACATTGTATTGCCAATGGGTACGCCATTTTTAAAATCCTTTGCCGGCGCTTTTTTGGCATTCATAGCCACATTCAGTGGCTTTTCCGATGTCGGCTCGGTCAAATGAAGCGTAGCTGGCATTGCAAACGCATTGCTTACGTTGGTGGCAGCATCCATGGTAGCCGTGCCAACGTTTTCGATGAATCCGGCACCTGCCGAATTTAATCCGATTTGAATGCTAATGTCGCGTTTGAGCAAAACGTAAATTGCCAGTGACAATAAAAGTGCTTGAAACCAGTAGCGTTGCAGTAAAATTCCCATTTGCATAACTCTCTTTTTTTGTTTTAAATCAGGTTCACAAATCTAACTATTTGTTTTATTTTTCACAAATATTTTAAAACAAAAAGTTTATTTTATTCAAAAATTTGGAAGGACGCATCTAGCTATCAGAGAAGTGTGTAATTTTAGCGCTGATGTATGAACTTAGTGTAAAAAATACACTACTTTTGTTGCCTAACTAAATTGGAAAAATGATTGTAGTAGTTGACAGCGGTGCGACCAAAGCTGACTGGAAAGTGATTGATCATAACAAAAGTCAAATCATTCACTCGATGGGGCTTAGTCCAGTCTTCCACACGGAAGATTTTATGTACCAAGAAATCACCAAAGCTTTTGCTGATAAGATCGAAACTCAACGAGTGGAACAGGTCTTTTACTATGGCACCGGCTGTTGGGATGGAGGAAGGAAGGACATTGTAGAGCAAGCGTTGCGGCGGGTTTTCCCGAATGCAGATACATTGGTAGAGCATGATTTATTGGGGGCAGCTAGGGCTGCTTGCGGGCGGGCACCTGGCATCGCTTGTATTTTAGGGACGGGGTCGAATTCCTGCCTGTTCGATGGTGACAATATCACAGATAATGTAACCAATCTAGGCTACATGCTAGGAGACGAAGGCAGCGGTGTTGCACTTGGTAAGATGCTCATCAAAGCCTATTTTTACCGGGAAATGCCGCGAGATTTGATGCCAGCATTTGAAATTTTTCACCCGGGAGGTCGTCCTGCTATTTTGGATAAAGTATATGGCAAAGAAACGCCCAATGTCTATCTGGCTTCTTTTATGCCATTTTTTGCAGAACATCGCGATCATTTTTTTATTCAAATGTTGTTGCACGACGCCTTTTCAGAATTTATCGACCGACACGCGCGCAAGTACAGCGGGCATTTGTCGATTCCAATAAATTTTGTAGGTTCGGTAGCGTTTCATTTTCAAAATATTCTTAGAATTGTGCTGGAAGAAAGGGCAATGCACCCAGGCAATTTTGTACAAAAACCCATTGACAGCCTGGCGAATTTTCACTCTTCTCCAAGTCTGTTGGTTAATTAAAGCAAACCCAAGCATCTTGCCATGAGCAAAGACATCAAACGCATCGCCGTTTTTACTTCAGGTGGCGATGCCCCCGGTATGAATGCTGCCATCCGTGCAGTAGTGCGAACCGCTTCTTACAATAACTTACACGTGTATGGAGTAGAGCGCGGGTACGAGGGCATGATTGATGGTGCGCTGCGCCGATTGGAGCCTCGCGATGTTGGAAACATCATTCACCGTGGAGGAACCATGTTGCGCACTGCCCGAAGCGAACGTTTCAGAACGCCTGAAGGTCGAAAACTTGCCTATGAGTCGCTAATGGCGTATGATATCGATGGTTGCATCGCTATTGGTGGCGATGGTACTTTTACGGGTGCAAATGTGTTTTCACAAGAACACGACATTCCTTTTATTGGAATTCCTGGCACGATTGACAATGACCTTTTTGGAACCGATTACACCATCGGTTTTGATACAGCGGTAAATACTGCCGTGGAGGCTGTCGATAAAATTCGCGACACGGCGGATTCTCACAACCGCCTGTTTTTTGTAGAGGTGATGGGGCGCCATGCAGGCTTCATCGCATTGAACACTGGCATCAGCAGTGGTGCTGAAAGTGTTTTGATTCCTGAAACAGATTGTTCGCTGGACAATTTGATTGAAATTTTAAAAAAAGGTTATAAACGCAATAAATTATTCAGTCTCGTGATCGTTGCGGAAGGCAATAAACTGGGCAGCGCTACACATATTGCAGAAATGATTAAAGAGCGTTTCAATTATTACGATACAAAAGTTACCATTATCGGTCACTTGCAGCGAGGTGGCTCGCCGACCTGTGCGGATCGGGTGCTGGCAAGTCGTTTGGGATTTGCTGCGGTAGAGGCGCTTTTGCAAGGCAAAAAGAATGTGATGGTGGGCATTGTGAACGAAAAAGTGCATTATACCCCTTTCCCAGATGCAATCAACACGCCTAGAACAGTAGATTCAGACTTGTTGCGGATTTCGGATATTTTGGCGATTTAATGCCAACACGATAAAGAACGGTATTAGAAAATGCGGGAAGCGATACAGGCTTTCATGGAAGTTTTGTAACAAGACATTTTCAAAGCGAATGCCCAGCATCAACGGTGCGACCACACGCGCAAGCGTAGTTGCTAGCCCCCATACCACACAGTACCACAAGGCTATTTTCCCGATTTTGCTAGGAAAAAACAATAAAATACTTGCTACAAAATCCAAAATACCGGCTAGCTGCAAAAAATGAACCGAGCCTAACTCACTGATACGTAAAATTGCCATCGTCATTTGTAAAAACTCGCCGGGGCGCGGATAGTAGGCAATCGCGTATAAACCGTGACAAGTAAAAGTCAAAGCTGTTGCAATTTTCATCCAGCCTAAAAATCGCGGGCTGATGGTTTGATTTTGAAAAAGAAAAATTAGAAAAAGCGGGCTGCTCCATTGTAAACTGTATTCTAAAAATTGCCCCAAATGGAAAAATTTTTCCTTGCAATACAAAGCTGCCAATATCACCAAACTGAAAGCTCCTATCCATAGAATGACGACGGAAAAGCGCTTCCAACGTCGAATGAAAATAGCTGATAATGAGGCAATTACACAAAAAACACCCACTGCGCGAATCACATTTTGAATGATTCGATCCACCCGTAGGCTTGTGACGTACTCCTCCCATTGCCAACCCAAAATACCTTGAATAATGGGCTTCATCCAAACTTCATCCCACAACAACGCTCGGTAAGGCGCATCCCAATACAAATGCTGCCAGGCTCTGCCTAAAAACACTGCCGCTACCGTTATTTGCAATAACAAAAATAACCGTTTGAACAAAACCTCTTGCATCTAGCTTTTTTTAATATAAAATCGTAAATCTTTATGAGTTTTGCCTTGATCTATATCACCCACCCCAGCGAAGCCGAAGCCCAGCGCATTAGCCATCATTTGCTGGAGCAAAAATTAGTCGCTTGCGCTAATATTTTTCCAATTCGCAGCGCTTATTGGTGGCAACACGCGATTCAAAACGATGCAGAATGGGTTTCGATTGTAAAAACAACGCTTGAAAAGTACAATGCTGTCAGAATGGAGGTCGAAGCAATGCACACCTATGAAGTGCCTTGCATTCTCAAAATAGAAGTAGAAGGGTTCAAGATGAAAATACTTGCAAGTTACCAAAGGCAAAAAGAATCATGCG
>CAZFBN010000167.1:0-11051 GCA_964517145.1 uncultured Saprospiraceae bacterium | reverse complement strand
TAAGGAGAATGCCGGTTTGAGCTTGCCCCATTTTATCGGGGGTGGACCAAACTGCCCTCGATGCGGAATTCTATTGGCAGGTATGTCCCGCATCTTCTGTCCACAGCTTGAATATAACAATTTCATCAAGATTTACGCACAGTTGGAACAATAGATTCCAACGGGTATTTATACTGTGTATAGGAGCGTTGCACAGAGCCGTCCAAAAGGAGAAAATCAGATGGCAAAAATCGCTCAAAGCACAAAAACTGCCCGTTTAGATCGTATTCTTCTTCTGCTTAAACGCGCCCCAAACGGCCTTAAAGAGCAGGAAATCGCCAAAGAGCTGGGGCTTGAACGCCGTGCTGTCAACAACTATCTGCGCGAACTGGAAGCAAAAGGCTATATCTATAAAGATGACATATGCTGGCATCTCGTTCCCTACCAACCAGCGACCCCTCGCCAACTGCATCTCGAACCCGAACAAGCTATCGTGCTGTATTTGGCGATGCGTTTGTTCGTCAAACAATCCGACCGGCGCGTCGAAACCGCCGAAACACTGCTGTACGAACTGGCGAATATCCTGAATGAAGATCTGAATTTGAGCCAGGACATCGTTCAGGTAGCAAAAATGCTGAGTTACCGTCCGCACAGTCCTGACCACGAAGACGTGCTCAAAAAGGTTGCCCAGGCGTATATTTATCGCAGACAGATAAAAATCCTGTATCAGCCATATCGAGGCGAGCCGTTTGAAACCATTCTTTCTCCTTATCTGATTGAGCCCGCGTCGCTTGGTTTTGCCACTTATGTTATTGGTTTAAGCAGCATCGTTGGCGCAATGCGAACCTACAAAATTGAACGCATCCAGCGCGCCCACATACTTTTTCATCATGAATACGCCATCCCGGATGATTTCCCCGGCCTCGATCTGTTAACAAACGCCTGGTCAATTTACTACGGCGAGCAGACGACCCGCGTGGTGCTGCGTTTTCACCCCGATGTCACCCGACGGGTGCTGGAGACCAACTGGCGCACGTCCACCGATACCTCATGGGACGAAACCCATCCGGGTTATCTGCGGCTGACGTTCGAGGTGGCCGATACCACCGACCTCAAGCCCTGGATACGCACCTGGGGCGCAAACTGCGAAGTGCTTGAACCGCCCGAACTGCGCGATGAAATGACCGGTGAAGCGCGCAAACTGGCGCGTCTCTACGGATGGGAACTCTCGCTCTCGCAGTCGGGCAAACCCGACCACCGAAAATTCAGGGACATATTTGGAGCATAAAATCGTGAACGAGGCAGATCTGTATCCGCACCAGGAAAGAGTTTTTGATTTGTTGTCGGCATGGCATAATGTTATTCTGCAAGCTCCGACCGGCGCAGGCAAAACACGGGCAGCCATTTATCCTTTTTTGTACATGCTGGATGAGCCGCATTATGGTTTTCCCACAAAATGTCTTTATTCCGTACCGATGCGGGTGTTAGCCAAACAATTCGTTCATGAATACAGGCAGATCGCGGGCCGTTATGCCCTGCGCTCAGGGCAAAGCATCACCACCAGTATTCAGACCGGTGAGCAGCCGGATGACAGGGAATTGTCGGCCAACCTTATCTTTGCCACTATTGACCAGACCTTGAGCAGTTTCCTCAACCGCCCTTACAGCCTGTCGCGCAGCAGAGGGAATCTCAATGCGGGGGCTGTGATGGCCTCATACCTGGTCTTCGACGAGTTTCACCTGTTTGACCCGGAATCCACGCTGCCGACAACCCTGCACATGCTGCAACTGCTCAACGGCATCACGCCGTTTATCCTGATGACGGCCACCTTCAGCCGCGCCATGCTGGAGGGGTTGGCCCAGGCGCTCAACGCGGTGGTGGTGCCGGGCAGCGATGATGAACGGGCCGAAATGCAGCATTTGCAGTCACAGCAAAAGACACGCCGCTACCACACGCCTGAACAGCCGCTTTCCGCCGAAGCGGTGCTGGAAAACCATACCGGGCGTTCGCTGGTTATCTGCAATACCGTAGACCGCGCACGTCACCTTTATCAGATGATTAACGATCGAAAGGACGCCCACACCGACGTGCTGCTGCTGCACGCCCGCTTTCTTAAGGATGATCGCAGCCGGGTTGAAGACATCATCCGCGACAGATTTGGCAAAGGTAACCGGGAGAGGGATTACATCGTCGTTTCCACCCAGGCCATCGAGGTGGGGCTGGACATCACCAGCACTGTATTACACACCGAACTTGCCCCCGCGAACGCTATCATCCAGCGCGCGGGGCGCTGCGCCCGCTACCAGGGCGAAACAGGCGACGTTTACATCTACCGTCACGCCCTCGACCCCAAAGGCGAAACGCCTGCGCTTGATCTGTGCGAAAACGTTAACCCCTATGCTGGGCAGAAAGCGGAATTTGCAGCCACCTTCGATCAGTTCGCTGCCCGTTCGGGGCAAGTACTTACATTCGATGACGAACAGGCAATCATCTCCGTCATACACGGCCCGCGCGACGAGCGGATTGTCGAACAGCTTAAAAGCGGCGAGTTGAATCACCGCCGCGCGATGTTTGCTGTCATGCGAGGACAGGATGACGCTGCATCCGAACTGATCCGCAACGTTTTCCAGCAGCGCGTCACCATTTCCGCCAACCCTGATGAACTGCTGGACTCGCCCTTCGATGCGCCCGCTTTTAGTTTGTATCCCGGCACGCTGCAAGGCTACATCAAGGACTGGCTGGAACGTGCTGACCAGCTTTCCGAGGATGTGCTGCCACGCCGTGAACAGGCCGTGTTGTATCTTTACCAGCTTCCCCGCGATAAAGACCCGGATGCTGAACAGGAAAATCGTCCGCGTTATAGATGGTTGCCGGTTGATACACCTGAAACCGCAAAAGGCGCGTCACTCCTTGTCGTCCATCCGGCACTGGCAAGTTACCATTCCAACCTTGGATTCCTGGCCGATAGACCAAGCGATTTATCCGACCCCAATCACTGGGAAGCACAACTGCCGCCAAAAGATCAGCGCAGCGAAGGCAGCCGTTTCAGCTACAGCCTGGAAACCTACGAAGATCACATCAATCAGGTATACCACGCCGCTTTCGACCATGACGGCTTCTGGCACGAAATGGCCGGCACCGCCGCACGATTGGAACGGCTGTGGGGCTGGCAAAGCGGCAGCATCCAGCGCGCCGCCGAGATTACTGTTCTGCTGCATGACGTGGGCAAACTCAGCCAGAGATGGCAGGGCTGGGTGCGGGAATACCAGAAACGAATAAACAAACCGATTGAACCGGGCAAGGCTTACGCGCACACGGAATGCCGGACGCAGGAGCAGCGCGAAAAGGAGAAAGCCATGCCCCGCCGCCCCTGGCACGCCGTCGAAGGGGCGATAGCGTGCATTCCAATTCTGGAGCAAGCTATTGGTGATAACCCCGCGCTACTGGTCGCCGCCTACAGCGCCATCGCTCGTCACCATGCGCCTTACTCTGCCGAAAATCGCGCCTTTCGACTGCATAAACAGGCCATCAATCACATTTGGGCGACATTTCCCGACGGCATCAGACAGGCTTTTGCCGGCGGCCTTGTTCTGGATGGCATCCAGCGCGAGATACCAAACGACTTCGATCCGCAGCATCGAAACGTGATCGAGCCGCGTGACGATCTATCTGAGGCAGAAATCCAGTGTTATCTGGCCTACCTGTTGCTG
Source organism: uncultured Saprospiraceae bacterium (assembly GCA_964517145.1). Lineage (GTDB taxonomy): Bacteria > Bacteroidota > Bacteroidia > Chitinophagales > Saprospiraceae > JADJNW01. Next base: position 7,362 of record CAZFBN010000167.1, on the reverse strand, counting down.
GTGCGTGTATTGCGCCGCGCCGATCAGCGCGGGACAGCGCGCGGCACAGCAGGAATATCTCCAGGAACGTAAGCAAAAATGACACTATGTTGTAAAAAGGAGAATACATGAATGATCTAGCCACCTTTTTCATTGACAAAACCACCCAGACTTTTGCCGATACGCTGACGGCTTTCGGCTGGGCGTCCGTCCTGCTGGAACTTCACTACCGGCAGAAGACGCGCGCGGATATAACCATCCAGGATAAAGGCCCGTACTACTGCGTGACCTGCGCGCCGCTTCTGCCCCAAACGCTCGAAGGTCTGCGTTCAACGATGGTCTGGCCGGGTAAGGCGGTGGTTATTCAGACGCCCAAGAACGCCGGCGGGCTGCCGGAAGGGGTGCTGCATCGCATTGACTACGAAGCTGAACGCGACCGTGTGAATGCCTTTTACGCTGCGCGGAATAAAGCCGGTGATGGGCAAAACGCGCCGGATGCCCCCCATCCACATTGGGACATTTTCCGCGCCATTAACCCGATGTCCCTGCCAGGTTACAACGGCCTGCTGCTAAACTGGTGGGCCACCCGCGACGCGCAGCCGGAAATCTTTAGCATCCTGTTCGCGCTGTTCGGCCAGATGCCCAACGACCTGGACGCTGCGATTGATGCCTGGAAGCAGCTCGATAAAACCTACGGTTGGGGCATCAAACCGTTTACGACCTGCCAGCAGCTTTACAATCCCGATCAGGGCAAAGGCCAGAATCGCCCTAAAGCCAACAGTCTGGCGATGAGTAACCTGGACGGCTTCTGGCTGATCGAGTGGCTGAAGCTGGTCGGTTTTTACGAGGCCGCTATAACCCGGCAGGTTCGCGGCGCAAAAGACCGCAAAACGTTTGTGGTCGCGCCACGCAGTCTGACATTTGCCGACCACAGCAGCGTGATGGGCCGCTTTGCCAACACGATGCGCTATTCCGAAACCTCAACCAAATTCGACATCCTGGCGGCTGTTCGTTATCTCAAAGAACTTCTTACCTATTCTCTCGAACCGGAAGGGCAGGGGTTAATGGCCCGCTTGGGACGGGTAAAACAAGAGGTCGTAGGGGGGTTTTACACGGCCTTCTACAAAGACCTGGGCAATGCTGCCGCCGTCATGAACGTGGCCTTCATCGCTCTGCCTGGCTGGATCATCGTCAACTCGGAGCAGGAGGCCCGGCTTTACAAGGAACTGTTGGACGAACTGGATGCCGTCACTCGCCAGTTTGACGAATCGCACAGTGACGCATTTGATCTGCTCCAGCACCTGCGCGATTTTGTGTCAGGTGATGACCTGACGGCTTTCTTCCGCTTCACCAATGCCTTCCCCGCCTACCTGATCGGCAGGCGCGAACAGGGTAAATACGCTCACTCATTCAGCACGACATTTGTCGAAAGGTTAATCATGAACATTGAAAGACGTTTTAGCGACATCTTAACCAATCCGGGTTTCCAGAATATCGCTTATGCCATCCGGCAAAGTACCGTCACGGCGCAGTATCGGAAAAAACAGGGCGACCGCAAGTATGACGTGCGTTATGGCCTGGGGCAGGAATTAGCGCGCAAAGCACGCTATCCTGAAACCTTTATTGCGATGCTTAGCGACTTTCTCCACAAGTACAATGCCGAAAATGCTCAGGTCATGGAAACACGCAGCGGCCCCTACCGGCGCAGTATCCAGACATCGGATATTGATGAGGTCGTCCGGCTCATTGACGAATACGGCTCGGAAACTGTCGCCAACCTGCTGATCGCCTACGGTTACGCCCGCGTGCCGCGCGAGGGCGAAACCGATGAACCCGAAACTGAATACACTAACCAGGAGAACGAACAATGACCACTCTGCTTTACAGCCTGTCCATCAGCGCCCGCGCCACGCTCGACCTGCACAGCCTGAACAACGAAGGTGGTGAAGGCAACCAGATTCAGACCCGCATGGTCAACGTCATTGACCAGAACGGCCTGCTGCAAAACGTCAACGCCATCAGCGGCGATATGTTCAAACACATCCAGGCCGAATACCTCACCCGGCTGGCATTGGAACGTGACCTGCCGCTGTGCGCGGGCTGCCGCACCTTTAACGCCAACCGTATCAATGCCGACCCGGACTTTATCGTCCGCACCAAAGGCATGAACGATGCCGATACCCTGTCCGAACTGCTGACCACCTGTGCGGTGGATGACATCGAGGGCATCCTCATCACCGAAGGCGGGCGCAGCATCCCGCGTAAAAGCGTCATCGAGTTCGGGTGGGTGGTCGGTGTCCCCGGTTCGGTGCAAACAGACAGCTACTTCCACGTCAAGTACGCCACCGAACGCAGCAGCGGCAAACGCAGTGAAGACCGTGAAGCCACCGAAGCTTCCGGCTCGAATCTCGGCCAGGCTATCTTCCACCGTCCGGCTTCGTCCGGCATTTATGCCGCCATCTGCCACCTGGAACTGGCGCGCATCGGCTTCAACGACATCACGCAGGAGTACGCACTCGACGCCGACCAGCGCGCGGCCCGCGCCCGCGCTCTGCTGGAAAGCGTGTTGTATACCTTCATGCAGCCTAACGGCGCGATGCGTTCGGCGCAGGCTCCGCACATGGTAGATTTCAGCGGGGTGGTCAGCCTCAGCAGCGGCCCGGTCCCCGCGCCAACGATCAGCCCGCTTAAGGACGATTACGGCCAGCAGATCAAAGCCGTGAAAGAGCGCCTGGACGGCATCGCGCCCGGTGCAGTGGAAGTCTACGATTTCCGCGACCTGAGCGGTTTTACGGAGATCATCGCTTACCTGGCACAGAATACAGCGCCTTATACCCTGGCCTATAACCGGTGAGGCATCTTATGTGGGTTATCGCCGAATACGAAGCGACCGCGCTTTTTACGCTCAAGCCGGCCTCGGCTACCAGTTCCGGCGGCAAGTCGCTGCTCGTGCCGACGCCCTTCAGCATCAAAATGGCGCTGCTGGACGTGGCCTGCCGCCTGGAAGGGCAACGCGCCGCCGAATCTGCCTGGGAGTGGCTGGCGGCACTGCCGGTGGCGATCAGCCCGGCCCGGCGCGCGGTGGTCAACAACACCTTCACCAAAGTGCTGAAACCACGCCGTAACCCGGCTGAACCAGGCAGCCAGCACGCTGGGTACTTCGGCAAGAGCATCGCCTACCGGGAATATGTTTACCTGGATGGCAAACTGGGCATCGCGCTCCAAACCACATCGGATGAACAGGCTCAGCGGCTGGTGCGCTGGCTGGTCAATGTTAACTACCTGGGCAAACGCGGCAGTTTCGTCCAGCTTGACGCGCTGCCATATATCCATGATGCTTTGCCCTTTGGCTATCTGCTGCTGGATGGCCGCCAGGCGACTTTTCCGCTGGACTCGCTGATGACGCAGTTGGACGATGCGGGCGAAAAGCTGACCTTCAGCCACGCCAACATCTATAGTTCAGACTCGATCAGGTTAGGCGTGCATCGTGTTCTGCGCCACGTCGCGCTGCCCTACCGCCGTGTCGGCAGCAGCCGCAGTTACACTCACTACGAACGGAGCGACCTTGAGCGGGATATCTGAACTGGCGTTGAACCTGACCGTTCATCACCTCGTCTTCACGCTGGAAGCCGGGACGTTTGTCCACTTCGGGCCACAGGCCGGGGCACAAATTCGCGGCGCGCTGTGGGCTGCGCTACAAGAGTTTGCCTGCACCAGCCCGAATGCGCGCACGCCGGAACACACCCGACACTGCCCGATGTGCCGCCTGGTCGCTCTGGAAACCGCTGACAACAGCCGGGGAGTTAACCCTCCCCGGCCCTTTGCCATCCGACCCCCTCTGCCTGATTTGCCCGGCGGCGACTGCCGCTTCAAACCGGGGCAGACGTTTTCTATCGGCATCAACCTGTTTGGTGATGCCGCCGATTTGTTCCCCTTCGTCGCCCAGGCGATGTATCGCGCCGGGCAGCTTGGCATTGGCTACGGGCGTGGACAGTTCAGCATCCGGGCGATCCAGGCGGTTAACCCGTGCAGCACCGAACCACGCGCGCTTTTCGAGGGCCGCCGCGTGATTGCCCTGCCCGATGTGCCGGTAAATCATGTGAGTGTTCTCCAGGCGGCTGCCGCGCTCCCCGCCGACCGCCTGCGCCTGAATTTTCTCACGCCCACCCAGATCACCGGCGGCGGGCGCGTGCTGAAAGAACCGGATTTTGCCACGCTGCTGGCCCGCCTGATCGAACGCTGCCAGGCTTTAGAGGCGCACTACACGGACGCGGCGCAGCCGGCGGAACACTGGCGCGAATACTATCTGCACCTGGTGGAACTGTCCCGGTCGGTACACCTCCTACAGGATGATACGCGCTGGGTACGGGCGGAAAGTGGTTCGCGGCGCACCAACGAAACGGTTTCGGTCGGCGGCTTCGTGGGGACAGCCGTCTATCAGGGCGATTTGGCGACCTTCCGCTACTGGCTGGCTTGGGGACAAAGCCTGCACGTCGGCAAAAATGTTGTCAAAGGCAGTGGATGGTACAGCATCGAAAATTAGTTCTGCCGTTGGAATAATAGATTCCAACCGGTCGGTATGATGAGGGTAGACAGAAGGATAGTTCCTGGAGGTCTACCATGATCGTCGAACATCTGATTGCCGACCAGTTCGGTACCCACATCGGCAAATACAGCGAACGGCTGAAAATCACCCAGGATAAAACAGTCCTCGCGCAGGCCCCGCTGATGCACCTGCAATCGGTGCTGGTGTGCAGCCGGGGTATCAGCATCTCAGCCGATGCCCTGGAAGCCTGCTGCGAGCGCGGCATTCCGGTCTTTTTTATAGCAGGTGACGGCGAACACTTCGCCTCGGTTTATGCGCCCGGTTTGGTGGGAACAGTTTTCACCCGCCGGGCGCAGCTTTTGAGCTACTACGATCAGCGCGGCTTGAGTTTTGCCCTCGCCCTGGCTGAGGCCAAAATTCACAACCAATCCGCGACCCTTAAGTACCTTGCCAAAACACGCGCCGAAACTGACCCCGCCGCCTATGAAGAACTGCGCCTGTGCGCCGGCGAAGTGCTGGACACGACCGCTGGCTTACTCCGCATCGGTGGGGAAATGGTCGAGTCTGTCCGAGAGCAGATCATGGGTATCGAAGGAGTGGCCGCCCGCCGCTACTGGTCGGCAGTCGGCAGCATCCTTCCGCCACAGTATGCCTGGTCGGGACGCATCGGGCGCGGCGCGACCGACCCCCTCAACAGCCTGCTCAACTACGGCTACGGCATCCTGTATGGCCTGGTCGAACAGGCGATTATTCTGGCCGGTCTTGACCCTTATGCCGGATTCTTACATGCCGACCGCCCCGGCAAACCCAGCCTGGTGCTGGATTTGATCGAAGAGTTCCGGCAGGTTGCCGTTGACCGTCCGGTATTCGGCCTGGCGAATCGCAGTTATACCGTCGAACAGGACGACAAAGGGCTGCTCTCGAAGGACACGCGCCGCAGTTTCGCCCAAAAAATCCTGGATCACGTCGGCACGGATGTGCGCTACGAAGGCAAGCGTTATCCGATTCGCTTTGTCATTCAAAATCAGGCGCGTAATCTGGCCGCCTTCCTGCGCGGCGACCGTGACGATTACCCGGCATTCAAGGCGACCTGGTGATGAACCCGATTATCCTGATCTACGACATCGAAAACGACCGCGTTCGTACCAAAGTGGCCGATGCCTGCCTGGATTACGGCCTCGACCGCATCCAGTTCAGCGCCTTCGCCGGGCATCTCAGCCGTAACCATCGTGAAGAACTGATGCTGCGGATTGAAAACCTGCTCGGCGACACGAAAGGAAACATTCGCCTCATCCCCATCGCCATCAAGGACTGGGACAACCGACTGGAGATCAATCATGATTGACGACAACCCCTGGATTTTTACCGCGAGCGATCTCAAGCAGCATACCTACTGCGCCCGTATCTTCTATTATCGCACCTGCCTGCCGGACGTGCGCCCCATCACCTATAAAATGCAGGCCAGCAGCGCCATCCACGAAACCGAACCTAAACGCGCGGTGCGCCGGTCGCTGGATATTCTGGGCGCTGCTGAGGGCCGCCGGCTTTTCGACGTGTCCGTACAGTCGGCGGGGTTACGCCTGTCCGGTCAAATTGATGAGGTCATCGAAACACCCCACGAACTGATTCCGGTTGACTACAAACTGGCGCAGCGCGAAGGCGAGCATTTTAAGCTGCAACTCACGGCCTATGCACTGCTGCTGGAAGAAACTTACTCCAGGCCGGTCAAACGGGGTTTCCTGTACCTCATCCCCAAACGCAAAGCAGTCGAAGTGGCTATCACGCCGCGACTCCGAAAAAACGTCCACGCCGCGCTGAATGAAATGTGGAAGATCGCCGCCGGGGAACGAATGCCCCCGGCGACCGACTGGCGACAGCGCTGCGCGGATTGTGAGTTCCGGCGGTTTTGTAACGATGTGTAGCTGACTCAACTCCCCAGCTTTTTTGAACAGGAATCGAGTTGCGACAAGATGGTTGTCGCAACTCTGTTTTTGAGCTATAATAGACGCAAAACAACCGCTCAGGAAGGTCACAGCGCCACAAAAAAGACATGTTGCACTCAAATTGACGTGAAGCGGCTGAAAATCAAAAACGGTTCTCTCAACTCATTTGCCCGATTAGGGTACTGAAACCAACGGCGGTCGTGGTGCGGGCGCTGCTGTGGGAGTTCTCTCAACTCATTTGCCCGATTAGGGTACTGAAACTCTCGATGACGACCCGGCTGTTGACTTCCGCCACGTTCTCTCAACTCATTTGCCCGATTAGGGTACTGAAACATGATTCGGGGCTGGCGGCGCGCCGCTGGGTGACTAGTTCTCTCAACTCATTTGCCCGATTAGGGTACTGAAACATGAAACGAACGCAAACCCTGGTCGGGGTTCTACTGGTTCTCTCAACTCATTTGCCCGATTAGGGTACTGAAACATTGGCAGAAGTGGCATCACGTCGGCCAACGGGCGCAGTTCTCTCAACTCATTTGCCCGATTAGGGTACTGAAACTCGATGCGCTGAACCCCATGACGACGGAGGGCGATGTTCTCTCAACTCATTTGCCCGATTAGGGTACTGAAACGACCTACAAGGACGGCTGGGACGGCGAAAGCGGCGCGGTTCTCTCAACTCATTTGCCCGATTAGGGTACTGAAACTCTGGTTGATTGATAAATGCATTGCCAGCATTGATGTTCTCTCAACTCATTTGCCCGATTAGGGTACTGAAACACCAACCAAAACGACGCTTTCATGTCCGTCCTGGCGGTTCTCTCAACTCATTTGCCCGATTAGGGTACTGAAACGGCTCCCCCGTTGGGTGATAATGGCACTCGGAGTAAGTTCTCT
>CAZFBN010000166.1:0-11197 GCA_964517145.1 uncultured Saprospiraceae bacterium | reverse complement strand
ACAACATCACTTTTTCTTCATATTAAACTTTTTTATTAATTTTAAACAAGTTCTTAATTTTAACCGTTTAATTTTGAAAAAAAGAATGTTTCGCTGTATTTTTTATCGGAAAAATTTTATATATTTATGGCAACAAAAAGCGACTCACATTCAATTGACCTAGAAAAGCTAATCAGCACATGAGAAAAACCAGCAAAACGACCAATTTTAGGGTGTCTCAGCTTCCACAATTGGAGCAACCGCCAGAATAATTGCCCAAATTTTTATACATTTCCTTTATTCAAGCCTATCTTTTGCCAATAATACGTAAAGTAAACACGCAAACACAACTCACTAAATCCAAAGTTAAGTATTGATTTTTCTGTTTTGAACAGAATAAAAGAGTGCTCTATGCCTTGTGTGCGCCGTGCTAAACAAGCTTGCCTTGCAGCGCGCCACAACAAAGCATTGAGAATAAGATATTGAAAATTGCTAATCTGACAGAGTTGTGGGGAGCTCAGGGCTCTCTGCAACTTCTTAGGATTTTGTAAAATAAGGCGTTAATTATTACAAATTTTCATAATTTATTTTTTAACTAAAAAATTGTATTTTCATGAAAAAGCTAATCAACACACTATTCCTTTCTGCTTTGCTCGTTTTGGGTTTTAATGCTTGTACCAGCGATGATACTGCGGCGGTGGACGAGCAACAACCAATTTCAGAAGAGGTGTTATTCCAAATTAAACAATTGGGTTTCAGCACCGACAACGTCATTCAGGAAGACGATCACTACGTGGTAGAAGGCGATATTATACTGCATCAGGAAGACCTGGAACGTAGCAATATGCACGAAAACTTCCTGCGTATTGCAGAAAGCGAACAATACCGCACCACAAATCTGGTGACGGGCTTGCCACGCACGATAAAGGTGCGCGTTGCTGCTGGTTTGAGCACAAAGTACGTCAATGCTACTGATGCTGCTATTGCCCGGTATAATGCGGAAGGGCTAAGGCTTACTTTCCAACGGGTGACTTCTGGTGGTGACATCGTTATCAAAAAGGCATCGAGAGGTGCGAGTTATCTGGCTTCGGCAGGATTTCCAACGAGCACGGGCAAACCTTACAGCCAGGTACTTATCAATAGCAGTTACCTGGATACTTATGGCTGGAACGATGCGTCTATCACTTCCATCTTAGCCCATGAAATAGGGCACTGCATTGGCTTCCGCCATACGGATTACATGGATCGGAGCTACAGTTGTGGCGGCTCTTACTCGAACGAAGGCGCTAGTACAGTAGGCGCAGTGCACATTCCAGGTACACCGACAACAGCTGACCCTAACTCCTGGATGTTGGCGTGCATTGGTCAAAATGTAGATCGTCCTTTCAATGCAAATGACAAAACAGCATTAGGCTATTTGTATTAAAAAAAATCTTTTATTGATAAACAAGAGTCATTCTAGCAATAAAGAGTGGCTCTTGTTTGCAAATAAATGGTTTAATGCTCAATCATTGAATCGGCACAGACTGCTCCCAGCCCGTTTCTTTCAGCGCCGGATCATTTTCTTTTTTTAAAAAGTCGGCATTAGACAGCGAATCAGCTTTCCAATTTAAAATGGCATCGTCGGGCACCACATCCACCGGTGTTTTCCAGGAAGTGGATGTTTCATTGTATGCCAAATTCGACTGCAAAGAGTAGCAAGAAATAATGGACCAACGCGGGTGTTCGGATAAATTGGCTTCTGAGCGGTGCAAAATATTGCTGTGGAAAAACAAAGCATCCCCTGGCTCTAACTCACAATACACCAAATCCATGGTTTTCAATGCGTTATCCACCATCACCATATCTGCACCCACTTGTTCACCAGAAAAACCGTGATTCACCCTGCCCATTTTGTGCGAGCCTTTGATCACCTGCAGGCAGCCATTTTCCTGGTTGGCGGGCGTCAACGCCACCATCACGCTGATGAGTTGGTCGGGAAACATAAACTGATTTTTGTACCAATAACCATAATCCTGATGCCATTCCCAGGCGCCGCCTACCCGTGGCTCTTTTTGCATCAGCTTGGAATGAAAATGGCACACCGGCGCTGCGTTGCCCAACAATTGCTCAATGGAATGAATCATTTTTTCGCTGCGCGTAAGGTAGCCAAAGACGTCATTGCCTGGCGTAAACCAAAGTGAAAGGCGCGTTTTTTTACCACTTAAATCATTGAGATCCAAGGCATTCTTTGCCATCGCATCATCTTGCAATGCCGTAGCGTAAAGCCGGTCGATTGCTGCATGGCTACAAAAATTTTTGACCAACAGGTAGCCGTCGCGATGATAAGCTTGTATTTGTTCAGGCGTTAGAGGTGTCATTGGTTGAATGAGTTTAAAATTTAAAAATCTAATTTTGAAGACTTTATGAAGTAAAAATAGTTGCCAGCGTTAATTCCAAATCAGCTAACAATGCAGATTTTACAGTTTCTTCCAAATCAGAAAATGCAAACAATTCGTAACGATTGTTTTGCAAGGTATAAACTTCAATGGTTTTATTGCCAGGGTCAACGAGCCAGTATTCTTGCACCCCAAATGCTTCGTACAAATCTTTTTTCAAAGTCCGGTCTCTTTTGGCAGTGCTGGGCGAGAGAATTTCGACCACCAAGTCAGGCGTTCCAACAATCACCCATTCCTGCTCATTTAACACAGCGCTGTTGGCATGGCTCACATAAACCAAATCGGGCTGTGGTGCATTTTCCTCATCCAATACAACATCCAGCGGCGCATAAAAAATTTCACCGCATTTTTTTTGCAAAATATAATTTTCAAAAGCAAGAAGCAATTTTCTGGAAATACGCTGGTGAATCAAAGTTGGCGACGATTTTCTCACAAGGGCTCCTTTTAATAATTCATACAAATAAGGGTCGTTGTCGTCGAATTCCATTTCACGAAACGCTCGATAGGTCAATTTTTGAACGGCTACTCCCATCACACGAATTTTTTTGGTAAAATACTGGATTCTTTTTAAAAATGCAAGGCAGTTGTTTTAGGAACAATTATCGGGTGCTATTTTCTTTTCTTCGGAAAAGTCAAAAATTACAAAATAATGTTTGGAGTTGTGACTGGATTATTTATCTAACATTACAAATATTTTCCAAATATTGTATGTTAAAACTAAGAATTCTGCGTTTTTTCCCAAACAAAAGAAAGGCAAGGAATATTTATTTTAGTGAAAAGTTTGGTTAAAAATTTTACCTTTGACGACCCGTTTTTGATGTATGAAACATTTTAAAAAATATAAAATTTTCGTGCTATGCCATTCGATCTCGATATGATAAAGGCTCATTATGAGTCGCTTGCAAAACGAGTGGATGAAGCCAAAGCTTTTCTTGGACGTCCGCTGACCCTGACCGAAAAAGTGCTCTACGCCCACCTCCACGAAGATTCCCCTTTGAAAAACTATGATCGCGGCAAAGATTATGTGTTCTTCGCGCCCGACCGCGTAGCGATGCAGGATGCAACTGCCCAAATGGCGCTGCTGCAATTTATGACTTGCGGACGCGACAAAACCGCCGTGCCTTCTACGGTGCACTGCGATCACTTGATTACTGCACAGGACGGTGCCGTGGAAGATTTGCAAACAGCGAATAAAGTCAATGCCGAAGTCTATGATTTTCTGGCTTCGGTTTCTAATAAATATGGAATTGGTTTCTGGAAGCCAGGTTCAGGTATCATTCACCAGATTGTGCTGGAAAACTATGCGTTTCCGGGCGGGATGATGATTGGTACGGATTCGCACACGCCGAATGCCGGTGGTTTAGGTATGGTGGCGATTGGAGTGGGCGGTGCTGACGCGGTGGATGTGATGGTAGGTATGGGCTGGGAATTGAAAATGCCGAAAGTGATTGGCGTGAAGCTGACCGGAAAACTGAGTGGTTGGACTTCTCCAAAAGACGTGATTTTGAAAGTAGCTGGCATTCTGACTGTAAAAGGCGGTACCGGCGCGATTGTTGAATATTTTGGCGAAGGCGCACAAGCGATGTCTTGTACCGGAAAAGGTACGATTTGTAACATGGGTGCGGAAATTGGCGCTACGACTTCCATTTTTGGCTACGATGAAAGCATGAGCCGTTACTTGCGGGCTACGGGTCGGGCAGAAATTGCAGCATTAGCGGATGGCGTTGCAGCAGATTTGACGGGCGATCCTGAATGTTATGCTGATCCTGAAAATTATTTTGACAAAGTAATCGAAATTGACCTGAGTACGCTGGAGCCGCACATCAATGGTCCTTACACGCCGGATTTGGCTTGGCCCATTTCGCAATTCGCGCAGGCGGTGAAAGAAAATGAATATCCGCAAAAGCTGGAAGTGGGGCTGATCGGCTCTTGCACGAATTCTTCCTACGAGGATTTGGATCGCGCCGCTTCTTTGGCAAAACAAGCGGTGGCTAAAAAATTAAAAGTAAAATCGGAATTTACCGTAACGCCGGGTTCTGAGCAAATTCGCTACACAGTGGAGCGCGACGGGCAGTTGCAGGCTTTTGAGGAAATGGGCGGCGTGATTCTGGCGAATGCTTGTGGACCTTGTATTGGTCAGTGGAATCGCCACACCGACGACCCCAATCGCGCGAATTCAATCATCACTTCTTTCAACCGGAATTTCTCTAAACGGAATGACGGTAATGCGCAAACCCGCGCCTTTGTTGCATCTCCTGAGATTGTGACCGCGTTGGCAATCGCCGGTGATTTGACGTTCAATCCATTAACAGATACCTTGGTGAATGAAGATGGCGTGGAAGTGCGCCTCGATCCGCCGACCGGTTTGGAATTGCCGCCAAGTGGTTTTGCCGTAGAAGATGCTGGTTATCAGGCACCTGCGGAAAATAGCAGCCGCGTAGAAGTAGTGGTTGACCCGAATTCCTCGCGCATTCAATTGCTGGATCCGTTTGTACCGATCACGCAGGATCAACTGCAAAATATGCGTATTTTGATTAAAGCCAAAGGCAAGTGTACGACCGACCACATTTCAATGGCGGGACCTTGGCTGGAATATCGTGGTCATTTGCAAAATATTTCTAAAAATACATTTATCAGCGCCATTAATTATTATAATGGTGAAATGAATAAAGTAATAAACTTTGTAACAAATGATTACATGCCCGTACCGGAATCGGGGATCGCTTACCGCGACGCTGGCATTGGTACAGTGGTATTTGGCGAAGAAAACTACGGCGAAGGTTCCTCCCGCGAGCACGCTGCCATGCAGCCGCGCTACTTGGGCGTGAAGGCAGTGATTGTAAAATCGTTTGCGCGTATTCACGAAACGAACTTGAAAAAGCAAGGATTATTGGGCTTGACTTTTGTAAATCCGTATGATTATGACCTGATTCGTCAGGACGACACCATTGATATTCTCGGTTTGGACGAAATGGCACCAGGCAATAACCTGACTGTCGTACTGCACCACGCCGATGGCACGCAGGATCAGTTTGAAGTAGCACACACGTACAACGAGCAGCAAATTGCCTGGGTACGAGCAGGTTCTGCATTAAATAAAATTCGCGAGTCCTTGAGTGCAATGGAAATGGCGGTTTAATTTATTTAGATGTCGGAAGTCAGATGACAGAAGTCAGAAGATAGATGACAGATTTTTTATATTGTTGAAATGATTACAATCTGCATAAGCCTTCCCGCGCGCGGGAGGGCTTTCTTTTTTGTTTACAATTAAATAATATTGATTTTTAATGTTTTGTGATAACTTTCGTGGAATAACTTCGTAAACTCCTTTGAATTTTTAAACCAAAAATCCCAATACAATGATTCGTAAAATTCATGTTGCACTTAAAACCTCCCAAGTTCGCAACGCAGGCACAAACAGTGCCCCTGTTTTAATTATCGGATTAGAAGACCGCGATCTGATTCAGCTCACTTTTTCCAACAATGATGGTTTGAAAGAAGGCGAGGCAGCTTATTATTCTGTTGATGTTTCCGATCAGAACCTGAATTTAGAGTACAACTACGTGCGCCTAGGCATTCGTGGCGGGGACGCCTGGTTGCCGGAATATGCTTTCGTATGGGTAGAAAAAGAGCCTCAATGGGAGGGAGACCCTGCTATACAGCCCCTTGCGCTAAAGGTGTATGCTTCTGATGAACTTAGCACCGATGAAAATGAAGGCAAGTTATCCATTCCATTGACACGGGCTTACTACGGAGGCTTTTACAATCAGATACAAGGCATGTTTATTTTAGTCAAAACCGGTGACAATGTGTATGCAGGTACACAAAGCCCAGTTTGGCTTACCGTGCAGACCAAAACACAAATAGTGCTTGAGGTACCCATCAATGGAACGGAGGCTACTAGTTATGGAGGCGTTTATCTTGGTAATTTTGGCGTTAATCCTATCAGCTTTACAGACATTCAGCGCATCGAATTGAAAATTGGAGGAGACGACGCATGGATGCCAGAACAAGTCATTATTTTTGCTTATCAGATTCAATATGCCGAGCAGAAAGCCATGTCGCCACTGGCTTATATCACCGATTGGAAAAAAGCAGGCTTGCCGCAAATGAGCACCGACCCGAAGGAAGGGCAGGCGATGGTGACCTTGTATCAAGCTTACTTATAATAAAGAATGGCTCTGTCAGAAGCCTCTGCTGAGCAATCAGCGGAGGCTTTTGTGCTCAAAACACGACGCTTTTTTGAACCACCTTAGGCACCATAGATTACTTTAGCGACTAAAAAGAACATTCTAAGGCGTCCTTAGGTGTCTAAGGTGGTAAAAAACACCAATTTAGCTACGCTAAATCCATAATTCGCGTTATTTTAACCGCTAAAACATCAAAGCATCTAATATCTAATTAAACACAAAACGTAAACACCTATGTGGAAAGAATTCAAAGAATTTATCAGCCGGGGCAATTTGGTTGAATTGGCAACGGCAGTGATTATCGCAGGCGCTTTTGGCAATATTGTGACCTCCCTGACCAACGACGTCATCATGCCGCCCATTGGTTTGATGCTGGGCGATGTGGACTTCAGCAAGCTCGCCATGACTTTGCAAGCAGCAGAATTGAACCCCGACGGTTCGGTCGCTAAAGAAGCCGTGCAAATTCGCTATGGCATTTTTATTCAGCGCATTATTGACTTTTTGATTATTGCTTTTGTCATTTTTATGATCGTGCGCTCTTACAATCAAATGCAAAAAAAGCAGGAAGAACCCGCACCCGCAGCACCTGCTGGACCGACGCAGGAGGAATTGCTAGCGGAAATCCGCGATTTGCTGAAAGCACAGCAACAAAAATAAATCCAAGTACGGCAGATTGTATTATCTGTCGTGCTTTCCTACTATTATTGCCCTTCTTTTTGCTACCATTGCTGCCAAGGAGGTGAAAATTGCCCCTTTTTTTGCCAAGATTGCCGGCAATGACGCGAAGATTGCCTCCAAAAATGAAAAAATTGCCGCTTTTTTTACCGCTATTGCCTCCAAGGACGCAAATTTTGCCGCCCTTTTTATGACCATTGCCGCCAATCTTGTCCACTTTGCCGCCCATGACAGGAAAATTGCTGCCAATTTTGCCGCCATTGCTGCTCCTTTCTTCGCAAGGCAGGCTTTGGCTGGCAATCAACATTATAAAGTAAAGCTGCTTCATGGTACTACAATTTTATAGTTGCAGCCTCAAATTGCCTTTTTTTAAAATATGGAAGCAGTTTACGATTTTCTTTGTCGCGGGTTAGCAATATAATTTTACTAGGTTTTATTTTTCCATTAAAATAGTCAGTCGCCACGGCTGATTTTTCTCATGCCTAGCTCTCGAAAATCAGGGTATCTTGCAGGCGAATACCAACAACCCTGCAATGAAAACTTTGCCTTTTCTTTTGTTGCTTTTGCTACTACTTTTTAGTTGCGATTCGGAAAATTTATACCACACGCTCACGGTCATCAATGGAAATGGCTCTGGCGAATACAAGCTCGGCGAATCGGTGACCCTCACGGCTGCCGCGCCCCCGCGTGCGGGCGAGTCTTTTTTCCAATGGATTGGCGATACCACGTTTTTGCAATCGACGCGCTCACCGAGTACCGTTTGTGTCATGCCGTTTCAGGATATTCAACTGGAGGCGGTTTACAAAGAATTACCAACCTACAAGCTGGAAGTGGTGAATGGCGAAGGCTCTGGGAGTTACATCGCCGGTACGACTGTGCCGATCAAAGCGGTGGTGCCGAGTAGCGACCGCCAATTTGCCCGATGGAGTGGTGATACGATTTATGTAACTGATACAGAAGCGTTTACCTCTTTTGTGCTCATGCCGGAAGCGAATATTCGAATAACCGCCACTTTTGAAATCAATCGAGACATTAGTTTTAACCGAGATGTGTTTCCACTGATGCAAACGAGTTGTGCCAAATCTGATTGCCACGGGAAGAATGAATATGAACCTACTTTGACAACTTATGAGGAAATCAGCCGCAATGCTGCCGACATTAAAAGCGTGGTGCTGGATGGCTCGATGCCTTACGACCGGCGTTTTTCGAGTTATGAAATTAATTTGATCGTGCGGTGGATTGATGCGGGAGCGAAGAATAATTAGGGAAGTCGGAAGTCGGAAGTCGGAAGTCGGAAATGGGAAGTCGGAAATGGGGAGCGGAATTTTTTCTAAATTTTAAATTTTAATTATGCGAAAGCTCTTATTAAATCTCCTGACGCTGGTGCTCGTTGTTGTCAGCCTGAGTTGGAGTTTGTACAAGCCGGACGCGCCTTCTTTCAAAAGTCAGGTATTTCCATTGATCCAAAGTAAATGCAATATGAAAGAATGCCACGCCGACCGGGGCGGTGGGGCGTCTTACACGTCGTATGAAGGAATCAAACTGAAAGGTAAAAAAATAGTGAAACGCATTACCAATATCAATGGCATCATGCCGCCAATTCAATCGGGTATCAAACTCACCCCTGAGGAAAAAAATCTGATTAAAAATTGGGTGGAAATGGGCATGCCGAATAATTAAATTGCTAATTGTCAATTGTTGATTGATAATTTAATGATCGAATATGAAAAATCAAACGAAAAACACGATTTTATTGCTGCTGACTTTTCTGCTGGTGCGAGTGGGCATGGCGCAGGAAGCCGCAACTGCCGAGGAACCCGTTAATCCATACGTGGAGGAAACATTTCGCTCTTTTTATCTGGTAAACGGGCAATCGGTGGAGCCCCTCTGGAAAGGCGACCAAATGCTGGTCATTTCGCACCGCTTTCATGGTACAGTGGAGGAAGGCATTGAGTCTTTTTTTGGGCTGGATCAATTTGCCGACCTGCGTCTGGGCTTTGGCTACGGCTTGACGGACAATTTCACGCTGGGTTTCGGGCGCACCCGTACCGACAAAACATATGATTTATTTGCAAAATATCGCTTGCTGCGTCAGAAAAAACAAGGCATGCCCATTACAGTCACTTTATTTGGCTCAGCAGCGGCGGCGACCATCCCCTGGAGCGAAGAGCAAAAAGCATCGCTGGAATTCAAACACCGCCTGAGCTACGTGGGGCAGGCGCTCCTTGCCAGCAAAATCAGCAATTTCCTGAGTGTGCAATTGATGCCGACCGTGATTCATCGCAATTTGACGCAGGAACTGGAAGAAGAAAATACCACCTATGCTTTGGGCGCTGCTGCCAAAATTCGCGTGTCGAATGTCATTTCCATAGTCGGAGAATATTACCAACGGTTGAATGCAGAAGCGTTGCCAAATCAAAAACGCTACAACAATTTTGGATTCAGCATTGATTTTAGTTCCTCCGCGCGCCACGCTTTTCAATTACAATTTACCAATTCTAAAAATATTCTTGAAACGACCAATCTGCCGGGTGTCAATGACAAATTCGGTGAGGGCGGCGTGCATTTTGGCTTTCACGTGGTGCGACGGTTTGGGTTGTGAAAATGGAATATTGGAATGTGGGAGCGGTGGAAGAGAAAACCGATTCGCCAAATAAAATTCGGCGAATCGGTTTTTAATTAGGCGCAAACCTGATTGGGTAAGGATTCAAAAGTTAAAATAATTACATTGTTCGTTTTGTCAAATTCGTACTTGTACTGGTCGAGTGGACGACTTGCTTCCCCGGTAATGATGCAGCCATTTTTAGTAAAATTAGCTAAATGACAAGGGCAATACCAAATTTCGCCGTTGGTTGCTGTTTCCAATACGCAGCCCTGGTGGGTGCACGTGAGGTTCATCACTTGAAAAGTATCTTCTGTCAGCCGCACAATGGCTACGCTACCAAAATAGGAAAGTTCTTCCCGAATAGTGCCGCCGACCTTTGCCAAATCTGGATAATTGTTCAAATCAAGCTTGATTTGCGGTAAAATGGTGAACACGCCTTCACTTGCGGCATTCAGATTGGCATCGGCTTCACTCACCACACGAATTTTACCCAATTTGGTAAAAATCACCGGTACCGTCCAGCTGTATTTGCCATCCTTAGCCGGTATTTTGTTTGCCAAAGCAGTCCACTTGGAGCCACCACTGACGCTGTATTCGAGCTTAACAGTTGTCAAACAAGTTGCATTCCATTCAATATCAATCGTTTGTCCGGTAAGAATCGTTTCATCCGCAAAGGTCGATTTCAGCAGCAATGTCGGTCCTGTAACGCGGAAAGCGCTGGTGGTATGCAGCACTTGCTGATCAGACGCATTCAAAAAGCGAAATAAAAGATTGTCAGCCGGTTCGGTAGGCGCTTGCCACAGAATTTCATTTTGTGTTCCAGGAATGTTGGTGAAAATAGTTTCCCAAGTGGTTCCGTTGTCTTTTGACAATTGAATGTCGAGATTCGCCTGACCACTGAGTTGCCAGCGGATGGGAAAACTTTCACCGATGCAGATCGAATCACCGGAAACGGGTTGGGTAACATTCAATCGTATAATCAACGCTTCCTCGGAATCCTGGGCACAGCCCGCAGCGTAAGAAATGCCAATTCCAGCCAGGCTCGCTTGAGATATCTGGCGCAAGAAATAGCGGCGATTAAAGTCCATAAGGTTAGAGGTTTTGATTGCAACGAAGTTAGTCGGTATTTTTTTTTAGTAAACTGACAAAAGTCAAAGCCTGTATTTGAAAATATCATTGAATATTAAGTAATATAGCAGTAAATATGCAAACTGCCTTCATTCCGGTCATTTCCGCAGCATGCGCCTTCGTGTTAATTTTACAAAAACCCCAAAAAAAGCGGGTGAATACTGTTTTTAAAAAATATTTTT
>CAZFBN010000165.1:0-11261 GCA_964517145.1 uncultured Saprospiraceae bacterium | reverse complement strand
AAAAAACAAATTAAATTACACCCCGATAATCAATAAATGATAAAATATTTTTATGTCTAAAAAGAACGATTCCAAACCAAAAGCCAAAAAATTCTCTGCAAAACAATTACAGCAGGAAATACTCAAACTGTTTCAAAAAGACCCCGGAGCCCGCCTGAATCCGCGCCAGCTAGCGCAAAAACTGCAAGCAGCCAATAATAAAGACTCCGTTCAACATGCTGTAAATCAACTGGTTGGGCAGGGAAAAGTCACCCATTTAGGCGATTATAAATACCGCCTCAACCACCGCGAAGCGCCCAAAAACAAATCCAAACTCTACGAAGGCTATGTGGACATGACGCGCACCGGCGCAGCGTACATCGTGTGCGATGGGCTGGAGGATGATGTGTATATTGCTGCAAGCCTTATGAATACTGCCATGCACGGCGATCGGGTGCTCATCAAAGCGTGGACGCCTCGCGGGCGCCGCCGCTTGGAAGGGGAAGTGACAAAAGTGCTGGAACGTGCTACCGAGCATTTTTTGGGCGAAATCCGGCTGTTTCCAAAATATGCCATCGTGTCGCCTCAAAAAATGATGGCGATGGACATTCTGGTGAATTTGGAAGATATAAAAGGCGCAAAAGACGGCGATCTGGTTGTTGTTAAAATCAAGGATTGGATCGGCGGCAAAACCGGTACGCTCGATGGCATTGTAACAACGGTGCTGGGTGCAGCGGGTAGTCATGATATTGAGATGAAAGCCATTTTAATAAATAATGGTTTTAACCTCGATTTTGATGAGCATGTAATAAAAGAGTCTGAATCATTACAAACGGAAATCACAGAAGAAGAAATTGCGAAGCGCCGTGATATGCGGGCGGTGACAACTTTTACCATCGACCCGTTTAATGCAAAAGATTTTGATGATGCGTTATCCTTTCAGTATCTGGAAGATGGCTCGCTGGAAGTGGGCGTTCACATTGCCGATGTGAGTCATTATGTAAAGCCGGGCACCGCGCTGGATAAAGAAGCATACAAGCGTTCTACTTCCGTTTATTTAGTAGATCGGGTGTTGCCGATGCTGCCGGAAAAACTGTCGAATGAGCTGTGTTCGCTGCGTCCGCACGAGGATAAATTAACCTTTTCTGCTATATTTATATTTGATAAAAATGATAAAATTATCAGCCGCTGGTTTGGCAAAACCATTATACATTCTGACCGCCGCTTCACCTATGAAGAAGTGCAGGAAATACTGGACGGCAAGGAAGGCGAGTTTGAATCAGAATTAAAAATTTTAAATAACCTGGCTAAAAAATTAAAAAAAGAGCGCTTCAAAAAAGGCGCGATTAATTTTGAAACCGAGGAAGTGCAATTCCGGCTGGACGAAGAGGGCGTGCCCATCGAAGTGTTTGTCAAAGAACGCAAGGACGCGCACATGCTCATCGAGGATTTTATGTTGCTGGCGAACCGCGAGGTGGCGACCTTCATGCACGAAAAAGGCAAAGAGGAAGAAATTCCATTTGTGTATCGCATTCACGATGAACCAAATCCTGACAAAGTGGCGGAACTGGCGTCTTTTGCACACGAGTTGGGTTTTAAAATGAAAGTCGAATCGCCGAAAGATATTTCAAAATCGTATAATAGTTTGGCAGAAGCCGCCGAGACCAATCCCGCGCTGCGCCTGCTCCAGCCGCTCGCCATTCGCACCATGGCAAAAGCAGAATATTCTACGAATAACATCGGGCATTATGGCTTGGCGTTTGATTATTACAGCCATTTTACTTCGCCCATTCGGCGTTATTCGGATGTGTTGGCACACCGCATTTTAGAATTGAATTTGCAAGAAGATAAAGTGTATCGTGTTGATAAAGAGCCACTTGAAGAGCGTTGCAAGCACATTTCCATGCAAGAGCGCAAAGCCATGGACGCCGAGCGCGAATCGGTGAAGTACAAGCAGGTGGAATTTATGGAGAAGCACGTGGGCGAGGCATTTGTCGGGTACATTTCGGGTATCATAGATCGCGGCTTTTTTGTTATGTTGAAAGCCAATTATTGCGAAGGCATGGTGGGCTTTGAAACAATGGATGAACCCTTTGAGGTTGCCGATAGCCGACTTCGCATGACCGGCGCTTATACGCGTCGGCAGCTAAAAATGGGCGATGAAGTGAATGTGCGCATTGTGCGAACCGATATTGCTAAGCGGCAGATTGAAATGGTGCTGGTGGAAGCAGAGAACGGGCAAGCCATTGTGCCAGAAAAGATTACCCCAAAGCGCAGGCGCAAGGGGCTGGAGGAACGCACACAAAAGACTGAAAATGAAGGAAAACCGAAGCGTGGGCGTAGGAAAAAGGTATAGTTTACCCCAAAAGTTTTTATTTTTTGGAGTAAACTATTTGATAGCAATCAATGGCAGTCCCAATCGGGCCAGAACTCATACTCTTTCGTATAGTCAAACTCACTTGATGAAAGGTTTCCTTTTCTCGTGCCTCTTTGATAACTAATTTTATCTACTTTTATTAACACCCTGGAAAGGCAATCATCATAAAAAATATTGTAAGGAATTTTTAATATGGGCTTACTTTGATAATTATTTGGGGGATAAAAACCAAAGTCGCTAATATTTGTCCAGGTTGAATTGGCGCCTGGTAAATAAATGGTACCTTTGGGCGTCATTACCGCAGCACGCTCTGGTGCAGTCGAAGACTCTTTTACCAGGCATTTGATCTTTACGGACTCAAATTTGTATTTAGTTCCGATCTGTAAATTTTTCAATTTTAAGTAAATAGTATCAGTTTTAGCAACAGATTCATTCTCGCTATCAAATGGGCGGTTATTTACTAAAATACTGAGCTCTACGCGAGGTGGAACATTAATAGCATGGATGCTAGTGAATAAAAAAAATAATAAATTTATCATAAAATGGAGTTTAGTGGTTAAATAATTTTATTATTGAGCCTTGCTAGCTATTTCATTAGCTCTTTTTTTTATAAATGATTCAGAAACGTCCTTATTGTTTCTTTTATATTTATTAACCTCAGAATAAAAATTTACAAAATCGCTTCTTAATTCTTGATTTTTTATCAAGTTCATCGAATCTGCTCTAAATAAATTTAAGTTTTTGAAAGCTGCTTTAAATTCTACAGATTCCTTTTCATGCGCATTCCTGGATACATCCATTACAATTTCGACCATCCGGTTGGATAATTTCTGCTCCAGCGGGTCTGATTTTAACCAATATTTCCAACTAAAAATTCCAATTATGCTTATTATTATAAAACTTAATATTATAATTTCTGTTCGGAAGAATTTTCGTTTTACAGGATTCTCAATCGTTGAAACTAGGTCTAAAATATCCGAGTTGAGCCGATTGATTCCTCTACTGTATTCCTCTTCAGCAATTACATCGCGCATGTGAAGTTTCTTCAATCTATTAAATCTCGAAGAAATTAGTATTGCATTGATGTAAAAAGGTAAATATTTTGCTTTTACCATTGAATTTAGTTTAAAAACGGCTTTGTCGGTATCACCATCGGCTATGGATTTTTTGATTTCTTCAACAAATCCTTCGTACATATGATATGGTTATGAATTATCGGTTAAAATCTGTTTTTTAATGTTCTAAACTTGCTCAAAATTAAAATAAATTTAGCACTTAAACAATTAAATAATGATGGCGTTACGCAAATTTAATTCTGTGAATTCTATTTTTTCCCGATATTTGATCTATGAACATCAACTTTTTCAGTGCATTTGTCGCTTGCCTCCTGTGGTGTGGCAGCCTTTGGGCGCAGCAGTATTTCCGCCTGCTGGAGGCTTCGGATAAGCCGTATGAGCAAAAAATTGCGCGCTTTTCCAATGGGCATATTTTGATTGGAGGGTCGCCGTTGGTAGGGGAGACATCTGCACAAAATGGCGGGTTGAACCTCACACGCCTGGACGCCTGTGGTCAGGTGCGATGGGCAACCAATTACCAGTGGAAGAATAATTATATGACTTTAAAAGATGTACATATTACTGATTTACAAGAAATTTATGTGTATGGCACTGCTTTTGAATCGCCCAATAGTGAATACATTTTTTTATTAAAACTCAATAGCAAAGGCGAGGTATTGGCATTTCGGGTGTATCATGGTGGCGCGGTGGATAATTTTACTTACAATATTCAAGTAAAAGACAATCAGGTAATTGCATATGGATTGCTGCTTGATTGGGGAACGCCAAAGCGCGGTTTTGTGGCTGGATTTGATGAAAAATTAAATTTCCGCTGGGGGCAGGTTTTTGAGCCTTTTGAATCAAGCGGAAAAATGATTATCACAGAAGCGAATCATTATGTGGGGCGTTCAGGTTTTTATCATTTCAAATTAAATAATCAAGGTAGGGTAGAGTGGGCGAGCACGTTCCAATCAGAAAATGGTTCGGGCTTGTACCCGGCTGCGGGACCACTGGAAGTAAATAATGGCTATATTTTTCAAGCCATTCATAATAATACGGCATTTTTTTATAAAATAGATCATAATGGTAGGTTGCTTTGGAAGAGTGATGCTTTTGTAGCAAACAATCATGCTGTTGATATGTTATTGCTTGCGAATGGTAATGTATTAGTGGCTTACAATCAACTCGGTATAGAAGAAAATTATACTTGTCAATTGATATTAAGTCCAGATGGGAAAATTACACAACAAAAAAAATTAATGGTTGAGCAGCCTTTGCAAACTGTAAATTTATATCATGTTATTGATAAAAAACGACGGGTCAATGTAATAGGCACAACAGCGTTGCAAGTCGCCAGGACCAGTCGCCCTTCGGGCTTTATGTTACAATATGCGCTCGATTCTTTACAAGGCAGTTGCTTTCGTTGGGAGCCGTTTAACAAATTGATAACCAATGATATACCTTTGGAATTCACTCCGCTTGAACTGACGTTTTTTGAGCCCCGATTTCGATTGATAGAGGCTTCTATTACTTCAACCAAACGAAATTTTAAATTTACAGAAAGCTGTGATCTGGCAATTGAAAATATTATAACATTGGATACATTATTACAATGTGGGCAAAACTGGCAGGTGCGGCTGCCCAATGCTGATTTTAAATGGGAAGATGAAGCCACTGCAAATCCGCGCACGTTGGAGCATCCTGGTGTTTATCGGGCTTCTGATAATAATTGTATTAATCCTACAACATATGTGTTCGATTTTAAAAGAGTACCTTGTGAATGTAATGTTTTTTTACCCACTGCATTTAGCCCTAATTATGATGGGCAAAATGACAAGTTGACTTTATTTAGTAATTGTACCATTCGGACCATTCAATTTGATATTTACAATCGCTGGGGGAGCAAAATATTTAGTACCGACACGCCGGATGTAAGCTGGGACGGCATGTGTAATCAAAAACCGGCAGAAACAGGGCTGTACGTGGCTGTCTTACGGTATCAATTGCTCAATGAGAGCAACGAACCACAAGACGGCACCATTGTACAAAATATACAACTGGTAAGGTGAATATAATAATCAGCCTATAAAACGGGCTATTTTACAAGTAGTATATCATATAAAATTTATTCATTATTCATTTTTTCCAACTCCAAATGTAAATTATACAAGCGCACCATAGCTTTTTCGCTGTTGATGGTGTTGCCGAGCGCCGCCTGCTGCAAGGCTGGATAATCCTTCAACCATTCGCGCAATTGCATTACATTGCCCAGCCGTGTTGGGGGCTGAAAAGGATCAGATAAAAAATTTAATACTTGATTATTCGATTGATTGTGAATGGAATACATTAAAGCATAACCGCTTCTGACTTTTCGGGAGCTTGGGTACTGGCGGAGTCTTCCATAGCTATCATAATAAGAATTATAATATTGCTGATAAGCAGTGAGGTCCACCTGACGAGCAACCAGCTGAATCACAGGTCCATCAATCAGCACCTGACAAAGCGTTTTGCTTACATTTTTTTCGCCAGGCGTAGTTACATCAACAATGTAATAAGTGGCTTCGTTGTTAAAAAATCCACGAATTTTATTTAACTCAAAGGTTGAATTTTGATGGGTAACGCCCGCCTTAAATTCTATTTTAGATTTAGTCACTGCAATAGTTCCGCGCAACGTATCTCCTTTCGCTGTAATGATTCCGCCTTGCGTTGCAATTTCTGTTTTTGGGTTAATCCATGGCATTGAGTACAAACTAAATTCTATCATTGTGATTTGATTATCAATCATATAGACTTCTACATTTTTTTGTAAGTCTTCTTCTTTTTCTTTGGGAGGGAGCGTGCAAAACAGGTATTTTAAGCGCCCGTCTTCAAATTTATGATGAAAGAAATAAGTGCCGAGGGTATCCAAGTGAATACTTTCATAAGTAGCGGGAAACGCATAGTCTTCATTCACAAAAAAACCTTTAATATCGCTGGGTAAATATTGTTTTTGAATACCCGAAGCATCTGTAAATTGAATCCCTTCAAAAAAAGTTTTGCCAGGAATAGGCGCTATTTCACCCTCTGTTACTTTGCCATCTAGCATAGTAATTTTACCAGGGTGTGTAATTTGAGCATCTATTTTTAATAGGGGTATAAGAAATAAGCAAAATATGAGTCCGTATTTCATGTTTTTTGTTTGCCTTTATTTGGATTTGTTTAAAATTAATAAAAAATAGTAATAGTAAAGTTGTTCAAAAATAAAATTCAACCTGCCACAAAAACACTAAAACACAAAATTTTCACAAAGATTTTAGTATAGATTTCGTGGCTTTGTGCTTTTGTGGGTAAGCTTTTGATATTATAATTTTTATTTTCGAACAAGTCTAGTAGTTAAGAAATAGGTACGCCTATCTATTAACAAGTTCCACAAGTTTTTACATTAAAAATAACGTTCATTTTAAACAACTTACTAGAAAAAGAGCTTGTTAGAATAAGTAAAAAAGGCGAGCTTTTGTTATAAAGAATCAATAAATTAATTAAAATTTAACATTACTTTATATTGTTAATTGGGTGTTATGTTGTGCAATGGATGATTAACGAATTTTATTATATTTATTCCTTTAAATTTTTTATTATCATTATAAAATGCCTGTCCACAAGATGTGGAGCAGGCTTGTTTTTATCAGGAGGAAGCATTAATCGTTTCTCATTTTTTCTTTGTACTTAATCAGGCGTCGCTTGAGAGAGTCAACGGCGCTGTCAATAGAGGCTTCAAAAGTTTTGGTAGTTTCCCGAACTAGCAAGGTATCTCCGGGGACGCTGAGGTGCACCTCCGCAATTTTGTCTTTTACCTGCCCTGAATTTTCCAATTTGAGTACCACGCGGGCTTCGATAATTTGATCGAATAAGTTTCCTACTTTTTGCATTTTGCGTTCAATAAAGTCCAGTAACTTGCTGTCAGCCTTGAACTGAATAGATTCCGTGTAAACTCTCATACGAAACTAATTTTGGTGAAAGAATAATATTTTGAAGCGGAAGTACGACATTGGCGGGATGCCTGTAAAATCGTAAATCCTGCTTCTTCTTACTTTGCTTTTGCTTTTGGATGCGCTTTTTGATAAACCTGCTTTAGCTTTTCAATGGAATTGTGGGTATAAATCTGCGTTGCCGCCAAATTCGCGTGTCCCAGCAATTCTTTAATGGCGTTGAGATCGGCGCCATTGTCGGAAAGGTGCGTTGCAAAACTATGTCGCAACACGTGTGGGCTACGCTGATCAAGGGTAGAAACCATTGATAAACAACGATTTACAATATTATATACACCTTTTGGATACAAAGGCAATCCTTTTTCAGTAAGTAGCAGATGGTTAGAAGTCGGATTGGGAAAAGTAATAGAACGCAAATTAAGGTATTGACGTAATTGTAATGCTAATTCATTGCCAAAAGGCAGCAGCCTTTCTTTATTGCCTTTGCCGAGTACGCGTAGTTTGTGCCCGTTCAGGTCAATATCTTGCAGTTGCAGCCCAATCAGCTCTGAGCGACGCATCCCCGTTTGATACAATAAAGCCAGCAGCAATCGGTCGCGCTGATCCTCATAATCGTTTTTCCACACAATTGTATCAAAAAGCTGTTCTAACTCGTTCATTTGCAAATACATAGGCAGCCGCTTACCTATCTTGGGCGTGGCTATTTTCAGCATAGGGTTTTGAGTAATATGCCCATGCTTGAGCAAAAAACGAAAATATGTTTTGAGGGTAGAAAGTTTGCGACGAATGGATCGCGGCGTGAGTTTTTCTTGCAATAATTGAATAACCCAGCTCCGTATATGAGAATGCCTTACCTCGGCGACCGAAGTAAGGCTATATGTTTCTTGTAGGAATGTGCTAAACTGCGCCACATCATGCTCGTAAGCAATGATTGTATGCGCGGAAAAGCGCTTTTCGTACTGAAGGTATTTTACAAAGACCGCTTGATTCATGTCCCCTGAAGCGAACCAGATTTTAGCATCTGGTTGCACTTTCAATAATAAAACTTTTAGAGGACAAAGTCAATAGCTGTGCCAAAAAAAGATTATAATTGCGGCGCTACGTGTTCTCCATAGGTTTCCTGCTTATATACAGCTTTCAAAATGGCGTTGCGGCGTCTTACCGATGGCTTGGTAAAGTGCTTGCGGTCGCGCAGTTCCTTTAGGATACCTGCTTTTTCAAATTTGCGCTTGTACTTTTTGAGCGCTTTATCAATCGATTCGCTTTCTTTTACATCAATAATTAGCATAAAAATACCTCTTCTTTTTTAAGATTTTTAATTGGACTGCAAAGATACTAACTTCTGATGAATCTTTCAAGTTTCTTTGGCAGCAATTTTTTTATTTTGGCGTATTGAAAAAAGTGACCAATTTCAGCAGGTTCGCTTCTTTTTTGAGGTTTAAATCATGTTCGGCAATAAATTGCTCTACACTCGATTTGCGGCTGCGCATTAATTCTAACAAAGCTGATTTAGAGGGTTTAAATTTCTCAGGTTTGGCTGCTTTTTTATCTTGCTGCAAGTAATAATATTCTTCTTTTTTCACCAGGCGATAATCTTTCGTACCTACATTGAGCGCTACGCTGTAAGTTGGCTTATATACATTTATCTTGGTATATTTTAAAATAGTAAGCGAACCCTCCGCCAGCACTTGAAAAAAGCCTTTGAGTTCGCCGGCGCCTGGGTATTGACGGGTGTTGACCAGTACCACTTTTTGACCACCTTTCATCCAATTTATTTTGCGAATCGCGCTCTCTTCCACCGCTTTTGCTGCGTCTTGCATCAAAAATTCTACCGAATAGTCCACCACTTCCACCCGAACCGCGTAGCCGCCGATGGAGTCGCTGGCATCAGGATCGTAGCGGCGGATGACCTCCGGATAGAAAAAAACTTCGGCGGTATGCCATGCGGAGTCGAGGTAAATATCGCCCTGAATGGAGCCTTTCGGTCCTTCTATGCCGTAAATCGTGTTGCGCATCGGATTCAGATTGAACGTGCCATAGTTGATCGCATCGCGCGTGTGCTGCGTCATGGTGGGCTGCTGCGCTTGTAATAACAGGGTAAATGTTGTACTTAATATGAAGAAGAAATAATTTTTTTTCATAACAAAAATTTTAAAAATGGATTGGTTTTTTATCAAAATAGGCATTTATTTACTAATCGTAGTGCTGTACAAATCCAATTTTTCGTCGCCAGGTTCGTAGTCCAAATATTCAAAAATCAGGTTCATCATTTCGTTCAACGTACCCCAGCCGATGGTGACATCTTTGGGCGGAAAGTGCGGATTTTTGGGATTGTTGGAGGTGTTGTCATACACTGCCTCTGCATAAACGACCGAATTTTTGGGCAGTTTGATCAAATGTTGGAACTGATACGTCATTTGCCAATTAAAATTCCATTCATCTATTTTTATAATATTAATCACTTCTCCTTGTGGTGTAATGGCATAGGCTTTAAAACTTTTACCCAACAAGTGCATGTGCGGCAGTACGTTGATTAAAGAAATATCGGCGGGCACCAGCGGCGAACGCACATAAAATTTGATCACCCGGTTTGCCGGAATGTAAAAGGGCTGATTCGTGATCCAACTTTCATCCAATATGAAGGTTTTTACAAAACGTTTCGGTTTTTCTTTCGTGGTGTAAATATGAATGTTGGACAAATCGGTCTCTTTTGCCCTGGTAGGCGAATAGTGCATATTCAACAATAAATCACTGCTTTTGGGCAAGCGTTTGGCGATTCCTTCCGGGTAAAAGGTCAAAAAATTACCAGGTACCCAGCCATGCCAAAAATAACTCACCAATTGTACGCCGATGTTTTTTGTCGGCAATACCGTATCCGTTACGGTTGCCCCATCATCCTCGCGGAAAAAGTGCGTCGTATCGATCATCACTCGGGCGTGGTGCGCCAGTTTTAAATTGCCCGGACGAAATTCAATACCTTTTACATATAATTCTTCTTGCGTATGGGTTGGCATTACAAACAAGCGAAACTGCTCATTGCCGTCGCCTGGAAACTGGAAAGGTTGGTTCATCGGCACGATCAAGTCCGGTTTTGGATAGATGACCTGAGCAACTGTTTTGGCGAGTTTGGGGGCTTTTCCTCGTTTTTTGCCGCCGTTCACCCAGGCTGTAATGGTTTGAATTTCGCCGTCTGTCAAAAATTTTTCATTGCGGAAATGACTAAAATTCGGATCGGCAAACCAGGGCGGCATGTAGCGGCTCTCAGTCACCATTTGAATAAAATCGGCACGTCGCTCCACGTCTTCATAGGTTTCCAGCGAAAACGGCGCTGCACCACCTACATGATGACAATCCAGGCAATTTTTTTGTAAAATTGGTTGAATATCCTGATAGTAAGTCACTTCTGCTTGTGCAAATGATTGCAAGGGCAGGGCGCCGCAGAGTAAGATTGCAATAATATGATTTTTCCAAAAGTTTTTTTTATATACAAAAATAGCCCACATAGACTTCGATTCTTAGCTTTTCAAAATTAGAAGTTGTTTAACCATTATAAACGATTGAGTGCCGACTATTGACGAGTATTAATATTTCATAGCTCTACCACACAGCCAATGGGTTCCGTCTTTTTAATCACAATTTCTTTGTTTTGTAAAAAAGCATCCAGCGCATCGGTAAGGTAGTGCTCCGTGGTTTTAGGGCGATATTTACCCAATCCATAAAACCAATTATCAATGGCACCTCGATATTGAATAGTCCCTTTTTTATCCAATAAAAAGACCTCAGGAGTGGTAGTAGCTTGTAGTTGGCGCAAGAGGCGATTGTTTTTATCAAATACCAGCGGAAAGTCGAAATGGTATTCCTTTGCAAATTGTTCCACATCTG
>CAZFBN010000164.1:0-11375 GCA_964517145.1 uncultured Saprospiraceae bacterium | reverse complement strand
TCCCTTTTTTTGCTACAACATATTACCTTTTTTCCTTAATTTTAAACAAGTTCTATATAAATTCTACAAAAGTGATGCAAATATCGGGTTGAAATGGTCAAAAAAATTAAGAGTGTGAAAAAATAATATCTTATAAATTGATTAGCAAGTGCATATAAGTATTTTGCCCAATGGGTTAATCCGATATTTGCATAAATAGCAAAAAAACGCATTTTAAATTGATCGGAAAAATAGCCTTCTTTATCAACTAATATTGCAACCTTTTCATCAATCGGGCATCTTTGTATCATAATAATCACTTTTTTTTAACAAATAACCCGATATCATGAAATTTCTAAGCCTATTGCTGGCATTTAGCCTGGCATTAACGATTCCGGCATTCGCCCACGAATCCTATCCCACCAAAGCAATAAATGTGACCATCACCGCCGTAGCTGAAAAATCCGTACAAGTAATCATAAGCAACCTGCAACAACAAACGACCCGCATTACCATTGAAAGCCTCGATGGTTCAGTAGTGTATTTTAAAGATATTGTAAAAAAGCACAATGGCTATCACAAACGCCTGAATTTGAGAAAATTGAAGGACGGAAAATACCTGCTGGTGGTTCAACAAGGCAATAAAAAACACCAACAGGTGATCGTACTCAAAGATACGGTTGGAATGCTGCTTTCCGCCGGAAAGTAAATGAATGAATTGGTTATCATTTGTTAATAATCAGCGCCTTTGATGTAATATTGAAGGCGCTGCCATTATATGCCATTATTATAAACTTGCTTTCAAATTTACTATTTCTTTTTTCAAATTTAATATCACACCCGTTCGATGATGGTCGCATACCCCTGCCCTACGCCGATACACATAGTTACGAGTGCATAGCGTTTTTCCTGTTTTTGCAGTTCTAGCGCTGCGGTGTGCAAAATACGTGTACCACTCATGCCCAGCGGATGTCCTAATGCAATAGCGCCGCCATTCGGGTTGATGCGAGAATCGTCATCTGCCAATCCTAACTCACGTGTACAAGCCAGAACCTGAGCAGCAAACGCTTCATTGATTTCAATAATATCCATTTGATCGAGCGTCAAACCTGCTTTTTCCAATGCTTTGCGCGAAGCATACACCGGTCCGATGCCCATAATTCTAGGCTCCACGCCTGTCACCGCCGAGGTGATGATTTTTGCAACGGGTTTTAAATCATATTTTTCAACCGCTACATCAGAAGCGACGAGCATGGCTGCCGCGCCATCATTGAGTCCTGACGAATTGCCGGCAGTGACAGAGCCATTTTTTCGGAAAGCAGGTTTCAGATTTGCCAAAACATCGAGCGAAGTAGTCGGCTTAGCAAATTCATCGTAAGTAAAAAGCACCGGCTCGCCTTTGGGCTGCGGCACCGGAATCGGTTCCATTTCTTCTGCCAATCTGCCATTGCGATGTGCATGAGCCGCTTTCATTTGCGACCAATACGCAAAGCGATCTTGATCTTCTCGATTTATTTTATATATATCTACCAGATTTTCAGCCGTTTCTCCCATTGCGTCTACGCCGTACAGCTCTTTCATTTTGGGGTTGATAAAACGCCAGCCAAAACTGGAGTCGTGCATTTGCGCGTCGTTGCCAAAAGGCTTGCTCGATTTCGAAATGACCCACGGCGCGCGCGTCATATGCTCCACCCCACCGGCAATAAACAAATCGCCATCGCCCGCTTGAATCGCCCGATGCGCATGAATCACCGCGGACATACCCGATGCACAAAGGCGATTGACCGTTTCACCGGGCACCGTTGCAGGCAAGCCCGCCAGCAGCAGCGCCATGCGTGCCACATTGCGATTGTCTTCGCCAGCTTGATTGGCGCAGCCCAGTATTACTTCGTCATAAGCATCCAATGGAATATTGGTGTGGCGTTCGGTTAGCTTTTGTAAAATGAAAGCTGCCAGATCATCGGTGCGAATGGGTGCGAGCGAGCCGCAGAATCTGCCGATTGGCGTTCGAATGGCATCTACAATAAAAGTTGCTTTTGTCATTGGTTATTGTTCGGTTGGGTTGTATTTCAAAAGTACAAGTGTAAGTAGAATTTGTTGGCACACCAACCATTTTTTATTTTCACCCTTTCCCATTTTATTTAAAAAGAATGACAAAAAAAGGAAAAACAGTCGCCAATATTTGTACCAAACTTTACTTTTTTTCGTACAAAATGTCCAGTTAATTGTTCATTAATAAAACATCTAAAGTAAAAGACATGAAAATGAAATTAATTAGCTTCGTTTTTGCAATAACTTGTTTTACAATGGCTTGTAATAATGGAGCGCAACAAACCACTCAAGAACAGCAAGCTACGGACGAGGTGATGCGGGTACACGACGAGGTGATGCCTAAAATGGGAGACGTCAATCGAATGACCACCGACCTGCGCAATCGTGCTGCGGGGCTTGATTCTACTCAAATGGCGCTGAAAAATGAATTGTACGATGCAATCCAGTCGCTCGAACGTGCCGACGAAGGCATGATGAATTGGATGGCAGCATTTCAAATGCCAGAGAGCCTGCGTGGCGAAGGCAAAACCCATGAGGAAATTATGCGTTATTTGGAAGCGCAACAAACGATGGTCAATCAAGTACGCGATAGCATTCAACAGTCGTTGCAGCGCGGTGAGCAATTGATGCAGCAGGCACCAGCAGCTACGCCAGATACGATGAATCAGCAGTAATTTTCTGCAAAAAATACTTGCTTTTGTGCTTGAACAGGCTTTACTTGGAGCACTTTTTTCAGAGTGATAGACATTAAACCTAAGACCGAGAATTTTAATTTTTTAAATTCTAAAAAGGACAGGTTTAATGTCTATTTTTTAAAATAAAAAGCGGAGAAAAATAGGTAAAATGAACGATTATTCTTTTATAACCAATGCGCACCCGAATTACATTGATTCGTTGTATGAGCAGTACCTGCAAGACCCCGAGCAGGTAGAAAATAGCTGGCGCACTTTTTTTAAAGGGTATGATTATGCCATTGATGGCAATGGGCACGCAACCAACGGCGCG
Organism: uncultured Saprospiraceae bacterium; assembly: GCA_964517145.1. Lineage (GTDB taxonomy): Bacteria > Bacteroidota > Bacteroidia > Chitinophagales > Saprospiraceae > JADJNW01. Next base: position 8,339 of record CAZFBN010000164.1, on the reverse strand, counting down.
GCTGTAGCGGTGGCTGCTCCTGAAAAAATTAAAAAAGAGCTGCAAGTATTGTCCTTGATTGTGGCGTATCGCAACCGAGGGCACCTGGAATCTACGACCAACCCCTTGCGCCCACGTCGCAATCGGAATCCAAAGTTGGCACTGGAAGATTTTGACTTATCGGAAGCTGATTTGGACACGGTTTTTCTGGCGGGCAATGAAATTGGGTTGAAAAATGCTACGCTGCGCGACATTGTTGCCAGCTTGAAGCGTATTTATTGTCGCAATATCGGTTTTGAATTCCATCATATTCAAGATCGGGACAAGCGGCGTTGGCTGCGTATGAAAATCGAATCGTACGACCCTGACCATCAGTATGGTTTTGACATGCAAAAGAAACGTCGAATTTTGGAAAAACTCAACGGTGCTGTTGTTTTTGAAGAATTTTTGCACAAAAAATTCATTGGTCAGAAGCGTTTTTCACTCGAAGGAGGCGAAACGACGATTGTTGCGCTCGATGGCATTATCAATATGGCAGTAGAAATGGGCGTCGAGGAGGTCATCATGGGCATGGCGCATCGGGGGCGTTTGAATGTGCTGGCGAACATTTTGGGTAAAACGTATCAACAGATTTTTACCGAATTTGAAGGGAACATGCCGCGCAATCAGAGCTTTGGCGATGGCGATGTGAAGTATCACCTGGGTTTTTCTTCTCAGGTTGAAACCACCGCTGGCAAAAAAGTTTATTTGAAAATGGTGCCCAATCCTTCGCACCTCGAAGCAGTAAATCCAGTAGTGGAGGGCTTTGCACGTGCCAAAGCGGACATTTTGTACAACAGCGAATACGACCGTATTTTGCCGATTTTGATTCATGGCGACGCCGCAATTGCCGGACAAGGCGTTGGATATGAGACCATTCAAATGAGTAAACTCAAGGGCTATCTTACGGGCGGAACGGTTCATTTTGTAATTAATAACCAGATTGGCTTTACGACTGATTTTGACGATGCGCGTTCGTCCACTTATTGTACCGGCATGGCAACGGTAGTACAAGCGCCAGTTTTCCACGTCAACGGCGACGATCCTGAGGCAGTGCTGTTTGTTTCGGAACTGGCGGTGCAGTATCGGCAAGCGTTCAACGAAGATGTATTCATTGACATGGTTTGCTATCGCAAGCATGGTCATAATGAAGGAGATGACCCGCAGTTTACGCAGCCTGAAATGTACAAATTTATCAGCAATCACAGTGATCCACGTGATTTGTATTCAAAAGTGTTGGTGAGTCGTGGTGATGTAGAAAAAGATTTGGCGGATGAGATGGAAAAGCGCTTTTGGCAACATTTACAGGATCGTTTGGACGAATTGAAAGAATACCCCCTGGAATATACCTACCAGGAACCAGAGCAAGCCTGGCGCGCGCTGAAACGCACGGTTGATCCGGCTGATTTTGAGGTTTCTCCTGAAACGGGCATTGAGCAAGCCAAAGCAATGCAGATTTTACAACATTTGGTCAGCGTACCTGCAGATTTTAACATTTTACCCAAAGTAAACCGCTTGCTGGATGGCATGAAAAAGCGCATCGCCGAAGATCAGTTGGACTGGTCGCTGGGTGAATTGTTGGCATACGGCAGTATTTTGCAAGAAGGAAAAGATGTGCGCATGAGCGGGCAAGATGTGAAGCGCGGTACTTTTTCGCACCGCCACGCAATCTTGCGCGATGCTGAAACCAACCAAGAATATAGCCGTCTGGAAGGTGTAGCTGCTAACGATAAACAATTCCGAATTTTCAACTCCTTGCTGTCTGAATTCGCAGTGCTTGGATTTGAATATGGCTACTCCCTGGCAACGCCTGACACACTGGTGATTTGGGAAGCTCAGTTTGGCGACTTCTTCAATGGTGCACAACCTATTGTAGATCAATTTATTACCGCTGCGGAAAGCAAATGGCAACGCATGAGCGGCTTGGTGATGTTGCTGCCTCATGGCTATGAAGGGCAAGGACCAGAACACTCCAGCGCTCGCCTCGAACGCTTTTTGCAAAATTGTGCTGAATACAACATTACGGTTGCAAATGTAACGACACCGGCAAACTTTTTCCACTTGATTCGTCGGCAGTTGGCACGTCCTTTCCGCAAACCATTGGTGGTGATGTCGCCAAAATCTTTGCTGCGCCACCCTGAATGTGTCTCTTCTGTTTCAGAATTTGCTACCGGTACGCACTTCCAGGAAGTGTTTGACGATGCCTTGGTGACAGATGCTACCAAAGTAAAACGTATTGTATTGTGTACTGGAAAGATTTACTATGAGTTATTAGATAAAAAACGCAAGGACAATCGAGAAGAGGTAGCCATTGTGCGACTGGAGCAATTGTATCCATTGCCACAAAAACAGTTGGATGCGATTTTTGCAAAATATGCTGATGCATCGGTGTTCTGGGTACAAGAAGAGCCAGAAAATATGGGCGCTTGGCGTTATTTGAACAGTACCCTGGAGGGCAAAAAATTGCAACGAATTTCACGCGTAGCAGCCGCCTCACCGGCTACTGGTTTCAAAAAACTGCACGACAAGCAACAGGAAGCTTTGATTGAAAAAGCGTTCTCTTTTGAATAAAAAATGGGCGTACAGCATTGCAGAGGCGGATTTTCGTAAGTCGGAAATTCGCCTTTGCTGATTTGAATTTTTTCCTGTAATTTGTTGTTTCCAAAAACAAACTACACCCACATGGCTTCTGAAGTAAGGCAAAAAGTCAGTTTTTTGGAGCATACGCTCAATAACTTTATCATTAACACCGATAAAGCACTTAATCGTTTGTCAAAGGAGATGTACGAATTCAAAGAGGAAATGAAGGACTTCAAGGATGAAATGAAGGCTTTCAAAGATGAGATGCGCGAGTTTAAGGATGAAATGAGTGGATTTAAGAACGAAATGAGTGATTTCAAAGATGAGATGAGCACGTTTAAAGAATTTGTACAAGCCGATATTGAAGAATCGCGCCGGGAACGCCGGGAGATGAATAAAAGATGGGGTGAAATAGCCTATAAACTAGGTACTTTCGCAGAGGATATTGCCGCACCTAACCTGCCACGTCTGGCAAAAGAAAATTTTAAAGAGCAAGAAGAACGCTACAAAGCTGTTCGGGTACGTGTGCAAACGCCCCAGGACAAAGACGATATCTATGAATTTGACGCCATTTTTGAGACGGAAAACAAAGTGTTTCTCCTGGAATGCAAAAGTACTATCCGCATGGAGTACATCAATGCCATCCCAGAGTTGATTGAAAATTTTAATGCCTGCTTTCCGCAGTATGCCCATAAAACACTCATTCCCATTTTTGCAAGCATGAGTATTCCTGATAATATTGTCAAAAAGCTCACTAAAATGGGCGTTTATGCAATGGCAATGGGCGATGACTTTATGGACTTGCTCAACTTTGACGCCTTGCAAAAAAAGCACAAGTCTTAACCCGAAATTTCAGCACCAGCGTATCTTTCGATCAATGCCTCACACGCGTTGTCCAGCATTTGATACACTTTATCAAAGCCTTCGTCATCCCAATACGGATCAGGTACTTCTGAATTTTTATTAGGAAAAACAAAATCCATAATAAGTTGTATCTTAAAACGTTGCTCTTCCGTCTTCGCAAAGCGAAGCACATCGCGATAATTGCTGCGATCCATTGTCAAAATCAAATCAAACTCATCCAGGTCTGCTGCGCGAAACTGGCGAGCGCGTTGGTCGGTGATGTTGATACCATACTTGCGAGCGGTTGCGACGGAGCGCGGATCCGGTAATTCACCAACATGCCAGGAGCCCGTTCCTGCAGAATCTACTTTCCAATTCAATCGCTTTTCCCGAATTTTTGTCTTCAAAATGCCTTCTGCCAGTGGAGAGCGACAAATGTTGCCCAAACATACCATCAAAATCTTCATATACCATAGTTTGTTAATTTCAACAAAAGCAAAACGAACCGAGTTCGCCGAACAGTGTTATAACATTTGTAAAAGGAATGGTAGATTTGGTTAAATTTGCGTTAAGGAGGCGTCTTGGATTGGGTGCTCTGATGCTGTATGTTACAATCTGGTAAATATCTTTGCCAACAAACAACACCACATGTCAACGCCGAATTTACACTTTTTTGTATTTCTCTGGCATTTTTTGACAAAATTTTACCTATTTTTTAAGATTTTTTGTCTTTCCCATCAAAATAGCATTATTGATGCTAAAAAAATGCCTGATTATCAAGTGCCAATATTAAATTTTGCCCAAATTCTCAAAAAAAGGTTGCGATGCAACACATTTGTGTTTACCTTTGTGTTAAATTAATGTAAACTATTTATTAAAAAAAGGTAAACAAGAAATGAAGGATAAGCAAAACAGAGATGGCGTACCCTCTTCTGAAACGCGCTCTGACAATCCTAATCGCATGACAGAGCCATTCGACACAAAGGAAGAATCTACACCCAAAACGGACAAATCAGTGCGGAAACAATTGAAAAAGCAGGTTAAGCTGCTGAAAAAACAATTGAAAAAAGCCAGCAAAAAACTGGAAAAAATGGAACGTGCTTTTAAAAAGGCACAAAATAAAAATCAGGAGGAGGGCAAATTGCAAGAATTGGCGCAGCAATTGCAAGCGCACAAACAGGAGCGCAAGGCATTGAAAACTTCTTTCAAGGCGACTCGCGCCGAGCTCAAAGCGAAGAAAAAAGCGGCTTAGATTCTAATGGTTTAAATACAATTGCGGCATTCGTCATTCTAGCACGGATGCCGTTTTTTTTTAATGAACAAACATGCTCCGAGGTGCTCCTGATTAATAACGCAAGGAAACAACAGGCACTTCCAAATAAAAGCAAATAGGATGCTCAACCTATCGTGCCAATTGAGAAGTCAAAAGTTGGGTTGCCTTGAAAAACAAAGCGTTATTTGACTAGCTATACTTTCCTTACGTATCTTTCGTTCATTCAATAAGTTATGTTACTTTTCATATAAAGTAAAAATCATGGTTAACCTTTTTGACAATGCGAATGGGAATCTGCTTTTCCGGCAATTGAAAGTGTCAGAAACACTTTTCACAGAATATAAATGCCTGGAGGAATCGTCAGTATTTAAAATTTGGTCGCATGTCAATTATTTTGTTTATGTTTTATCCGGTAAAAAGAAGTGGCAAAGCCAGCAGGCGGAGTATATGATTTATCCGGGTGAAGCCATTTTTGTAAAAAAGGAGCCAATATTATTCATAAATTTTTTGAAACGCAGTTTTGTGCTTTGATTATTTTTGTACCCGACGAGTTTATTAAAAATGCCATTCAGCAAAATGTAAATACGATATCAAAATCTGCTGTCAAACCATCCGATTCGGTCATTCCATTACATTTGGATGATAGTTTAAATGTCTATTTTCAATCTTTATACACCTATTTTTTAAAAGAACAGCAGCCTTCCACTAATTTATTGGAAATCAAATTCAAAGAATTAATTCTCAACCTAGCGTCCATACCAGAGAATGCCGATTTGTGTCATTATTTTAAATCACTTTGTAATGAATCGCAAGCATCTTTACAGGACATCATGGAAGCTAATTTTACTTACAATTTAAGCCTCGAAGCATTTGCCCGCCTGAGCCATCGCAGTTTAGCTACTTTTAAGCGCGATTTTAAAACCCTGTACCAAACATCGCCTGGTAAATGGCTGATGCAGAAGCGTCTGGAATTTGCCAAAAACTTACTCACATTTAGCAATAAAAGCATCAACGACATTGCCTTCGAAAGCGGTTTTGAAAATACCTCTCATTTTATTAAAAAATTTAAAGAAATATTTGATACCACGCCTTTGCAATATCAAAAATCGGTTTTAATGACGCTCAATTGAGCCGCTCAGCACATTTTTAAACCTCCACAGCAAATCGCCTTTCCGTTTTTGCCTCCATCTTTGCAGGTATATAATATCATTAAACTTAGTTAGAAATAAATAATTCTAATGTAAAAATTTTGCCACAAAAGCACAAAGTCACCAAAATCACACGAAAAGCTTTGTGAAACTTTGTGATTTGGTGCCTTTGTGGCAGGTTGAATTTTATTTTCGAACAACACAATATTATTTTAAAAATCACTCGACAAAAATGGAACAAGTAATTGAAAAAAACTGGATGACGCTCATGCGGTCACTCAACGAAGATTTTTCTGAAAGAGCCAGCGAACACGATTGGAACGATGTTTTTGTAGCAGTCAACTACGTGGCGCTCAAGCAAAACGGTTTTCTTTCTGCCATGATTCCGCTCGAATTTGGCGGGGCAGGCATCTCGCACGCCGACATGTGCGATCTCATCCGCGTCATGGCACATGCCTGCGGCTCTACGGCATTGGCATTCTCGATGCACCAGCATTTGTTGGCGGCTACCATCTGGCGCTACAAACAGGGCAAAGGCGGCGAGGAAACCTTGCTAAAAGTGGCAAAAAACGACCTGGTACTCGTGAGTACGGGCGCGGGCGATTGGCTCGAATCCAACGGCAATATGGAAAAAGTGGAAGGCGGCTACCTCGTCACCGCGCAGAAAAACTTTGCGAGTCAGTCTCCAGTGGGCGATGTTTTGGTCACCAGTGCGCGCTACGAGCACCCGCAGCAAGGCTGGCAGGTGCTGCATTTTCCGGTATCTTTTACCTCGGTAGGCTTGAGGGTGCTCGATAACTGGTACACGCTAGGCATGCGCGGCACGGGTTCGCACACCATTCAACTCGAAAAAGTGTTTGTGCCCGACAGCGCCATCACCCTGCAACGTCCTGCCGGCAAATACCACGCCGTTTGGAATACCGTGCTAGTGGTTGCCATGCCGCTTATCATGTCGGCGTACGTAGGCGTGGCAGAGCAGGCGGCGCAGATCGCGCTTGAAAAATTAAGAAACAGAACCGTCAAAGACGCCATTATTACATCCATTATCGGAGAAATGAATAATGAACTCACCCTGGCACAGGTTTTATTAAAAGACATGATGTCTATCTGTAATAATTTTGATTTTGCTGCAACAGATTCCAACGGACACGCCATTCTTAGCCGCAAAACGCTGATCGCTAATGCTTGTAAAAAAACGGTCGAAAAAGCCATGGAAGCCATCGGTGGGCAAAGCCTTTTCCGCAACCAAGGCATCGAGCGCTTGTTCCGGGATGTGCAGGGCGCACCTTTCCATCCGCTGCCTGAAAAACAACAATGGCAGTTGACAGGTGCTTTTTTATTGGAAAATGATTATTTGTTTGATAAAAATTAGATAATAAATAGATCATCCGACTGAAAAAAGCGTCTTGGGAGGTTTCTACTTCTGAGGCGCTTTGTTTTTATAACCTGCACAATTTAAAAAATTAAATAAAAAATAATATTTAATGAAAAAATGTTTTCATAAAGCATTGATAAACAATTTGTAAAAATTTAATAATTTATTAATTTAATAAAGCCTGTCACAAAATCTATGATAGTGACAAATGTCATTGAATTTTTATTTTAAAAACTTAAATTATGGACAAACCCTAAACATCATTTCTACGTGTCAAATATTGCTCATCTTTCACTAAAAAAATATTAGTAAGACTAATACGGATTTTCTCTGGAAAAACTTAGGTGTTGTAAAATAATCAATTTTACCTAACCAAACTTTTCTATATGAAAACCATCTTTCAATATGCCGTCAAGGTAGTATTAGGAAAATCAGAGGGGCAAGTAGTTGCCCCGGGTGATTATTGGACAGCTGTTAATGTCCATAATCCACACAACCGTACTATCATACTTCGCAAGAAAATTGCGATAGCCTTACCTCACGAAAAAGGAGGACCGATTACACGATGGTTTGAGGCGAGTTTAAAACCGGATCAAGCGCTGGAAATTGATCGAGACGATATCTTTAGACATGCAGATGGTGTTGGAACCCCTGATATACAAAGGTTTTTAAAAGGTTTTGTTGTTATCCAGAGTTATTATCCACTTGATGTAGTGGCTGTCTATACAGCTGCGGACCAACAAGGTATACTGCGATCTATTCACACAGAACGTGTCATCGCTCGTAAGATGAATATTGGTGATCCAGACCTTGTACCAGTACCAGATGATAAAGGTTTCTTTTGTCGGAAAGACGAAAATGGCAATCTGCTGGTGAGAGTGACCAATCAGGGATCAGCAGCTTCAGGTCCGTGCAAAACCGCAGTGGACTTTGGTCGCTATGGTATTGTTACTTTGCCTACGCCGCCATTGGCACCAGGCGCTTCTGTGGATTTGGTCTGCGCGATTCCGAGAGGTTGTTATGATCCAGATTGTAATTTCAGAATCACAGTAGATGTAAACAAAGAGGTCATGGAGGAAACCGAAGGGAATAATATTGCAAA
>CAZFBN010000163.1:0-11633 GCA_964517145.1 uncultured Saprospiraceae bacterium | reverse complement strand
AAATCCGCATTATCTAAAACAAATTCTTTCTTGAGTTTTGGTGCGGAAACCCTAAAGCTGGGAACCCTATCCGGACAATGTAAAGGAATTTTACGAAACGGGTCGCACTTTTACAAATAATGTGGCGTTGACGGCAGGGAATGACAAAGGCAATATTCGTCTATCCTGGACCAACTTGAGCCAAACGGGCATGGTTCCAAATACTGATTTGACAAGAAATACAGTTGCCGTTAATACTGGTTACAACATGACGGACAAATTACGCTTTAACGCGTCAGTGAATTACATTCACAATAACAGTGACAACCGCCCGGTAGTGGCTTATGGTAACGAAAGTGTGGTTTATACGTGGATTTGGGAAGGTCGGCAGGTGCGTACTGACAAAATGCGCGACTATTGGGTAAAAGGATTGGAAGGTGTGCAGCCGTTTACATATAATTATAACTTTAATGACAATCCGTATTACACGGTTTATGAAAACCTGAACGGAGTAGAGCGTGGTCGTTGGGTAGGCAATGTTTCGGTTAATTACCAGATTTTACCAGAGCTGAGCCTTATGCTGCGCACCGGTTTGGATCATAGTAATGAGCGTCTCGATACCCGCCGTACGCCAGGTAGTAACGCTTACCCGCTGGGACAGTACCGGCAGGATCGTACGTTCTTCCAGGAGCAAAACTCTGACTTTTTGCTGACCTATGACAAGCGTGTGAATAACGACTGGTCTATTAAAATTTCTGCCGGGGGCAACCAAATGACGCAGCGCAACGAATACCTGAGCGCTCAGGCAAATCAACTGAGCATACCAGGCATTTATAACTTGGGAAACTCTCGGATTCCGTTGGTGAATATTCAATTCGATTCTAAATATCGCATCAATAGCTTGTACGGTTTTGGTCAGTTGGCGTATAAAAATGCCATTTATTTGGACGTGTCGGCACGGAATGACTGGTCGAGTACTCTGCCAAGTGAGAACAATTCTTATTTCTATCCATCGGTATCTTTGAGTGGCGTGATTTCTGAATTTTTGAATCTGACACCGGAGAGCACCCTTTCTTTCGCAAAAGTACGCGCTAGCTGGGCGCAGGTGGGCAATGACACCCGCCCGTACCGCCTCCGCGATGTTTACAATTACGGCTTACCTTGGGGTAGTAATCAGTCGGTTTCTTTGCCTTCTACTATTGCCAATGCTGACCTGGTTCCCGAATCTATCACAACTTTTGAAGTGGGCGCTGACCTGCGTTTCTTCGATAGCCGCATCGGTTTGGACGTGACGTATTACAATACCAGCAGTAAAAACCAGATTTTGAACATTCCGATTGACCTGACGAGTGGTTTTACTTCCCGTTTTTTGAATGCCGGTGAAATTCGAAGCCAGGGTTTGGAAGTCATGTTGAATTTGACTCCTTTGAGAATGCGCAATAGCTTACGTTGGGACATCAATGTGAACTGGTCAACCGCCCGTGCTGAAGTGGTAGAATTGGTAGATGGTTTGGATACTTATGAATTGCCGAGCCGCTATGTGTCCGTGCAGGCACGTGTGGGCGAGCGCATGGGCGACATGTACGCACGTGGCTTCCGCCGCGACCCGCAAGGCAATATTGTGCATTTGAATGGCTTGCCGCAATTGACAAACGAACTCATTAAGGTGGGTAACTATAATCCGGATTGGATGGCGGGCATTAACAACGTCATTAGCTTCAAAGGGTTCCGCTTGAGCGCTTTGTTGGACTGGAGAATGGGTGGCGATATTTATTCTTACATGTATGTGCGTGGAAATGAAGCTGGTCAGCTGGTAGAATCCTTGCCAGGTCGCGAAGGCGGCTGGGTAGGCGAAGGCGTAATCGCCAATGGCGATGGTACTTACCGCCCGAATGATGTGAACGTGACCGCTGAGCGCTACTGGGGCGGCGGCTGGTTCAACGGCGAACAATCTACATTCGATGCAACCTATGTGAAGCTGCGCGAAGTAATCTTTGGTTACACCATTCCAAACAACATTTTTGGTAAAACAGGCATTCGCGACTTTACGATTCAATTGGTGGGACGTAACCTCGCTCTTTGGACAAAAGTACCACATATTGACCCGGATACAACCGGTATTGACGGCGGAACGATTCTGCCAGGTATTGAAGACATGACGCTGCCAACGCCAAGAAGTCTTGGTTTCAATGTTGGTTTCCGTTTTTAATTCAATTTTACATTACAAATTAAAAAAAACATGAAGAATATAAAGTTTTTCTATCTCTTATTCATCCTGGTCGCTACTTTGCTGGTGAGTTGTGATCAAGATTTTGAGGAAATCAACGCGAATCCGAATAACCCGGAAGAAGTCAATCCAGACTTGCTGATGGTGACCATCATTCGCAGCACCATCAATCAAATGGTGAATGAAGGATTTTCACCAGGAAACATCGTAGTACAGTACGCTGCCGAAATTCGCGACCCGGGCACCGACCGCTACAACTGGGGTTCTTTCAGCACTTGGGACAATGGTTATTCTACTTTGCGCAATGTGAATGATTTGCTCAACATTGCCAGAACACGTGATTTGCAAAATTATCAAGGCATTGCTTTGACCATGCGCGCTCTGATTTTCTCCCGCATGACCGATGCCTATGGCGACCTGCCTTATAGCCAGGCATTGAAGGCAAGAGAAGATGATCCGATTTATAGCCCGACCTACGATACGCAAGAAGATATTTACAAAGGGCTGCTGAGTGAATTGGAACAAGCTAATAATCTGCTTTCTGCTGGTGGTGGCGCCATTCGCGGCGATATTCTGTACAATGGCGATCCAATCAAATGGAAAAAATTGGCGAACTCCCTGCGCCTGCGTTTGCTGGTGCGCCAGTCCAATCGCGTCAATCCGTCTGCCGCTATCCAGGCAATGTTGGCGAATCCGCAGCAGTTCCCATTGATTCTGACAAATGCGGACAACGCCGCTTTGAAGTACATTGATGCTCCAAACTTGAATCCTTTGACGGGTCAGCGTTCCGGTTTCTTCCTGGATCGTCGTTTGAGTAAAACTTTTGCAGATCATTTGAATAGCACAAAAGATCCACGTCTGCCGGTTTTTGCACAACCTACTGCCGAATCGCGCGATTCTTTCAACATGGGTAAAGGTTCTTTGCGTTATGCTGGCGTATTGAATGGTGATACGGATGCTAACTTGAGTAGCTCGATTGACCGCAAGGTTTCACCGCTTGGCTCCATGTTTTATGTAAATATTCAGGTTGCCGTGCCGGCACAAGGCTTGGTGATAACGGCTGCTGAGGTGAATTTCCTGTTGGCTGAAGCGGCGCAGCGCGGTTGGATTAATGCTGATCCGAAAGCCTACTATGAAGCAGGAATTAAGGCTTCGATAGATTACTACCGTTCCGTTTCTGGTGTAAATATTTCAGCAACGCCTGAATTCCTGAATCAACCGGCAGTGGCTTTTGACGCGGCAAAGGGCTTGGAACAAATTCTCACTCAAAAATGGGTAGCATTGTATATGAACGACTTACAAGCTTGGCATGAGTGGAAAAGAACGGGCATTCCAGCGCTGAAACCTTCATTGGTAAATAATAATGGCGATTTAATTCCGGTGCGCTTCCGCTATCCGACCACCCAGCAAGTGACCAATCGGGAAAATTATACGGCTGCAGTGTCTCGCCAAGGCGCAGATGATTTGAACACGCCAGTTTGGTGGGATAAGTAAGGAACAAAAAATATATTAAAAAAATAAAGTATGTAGAGATTAGTGGAAATAGCCCTTTGAAATCCACTAATTTCTTACCTTTTGTAATTGAAATTGCCGAAGGCACTAGAAATGGTCGCAATATTAGAAATATTGCCACTAAAGATGATAAAACAAAAGGCAATCTTCAGAAAAAGGATGGTTATTTTAAGAAAATTGCTGGCAATCTTCACAAAATTATCGGCAATGGCAGCAAAAAAAGCGGCAATCCTCGCAAGATTATGGGCAACGGTAGAAAAATAAGCGGCAATTTTTAAAACTTGGCGACATCTGCTCAAATTTTTATCATTTAAACTTGAAAAATGAAAAATATTCTCTTAACAGCATTCTATATTTTTATCTATAATTCTATTTGTCTTGGACAAATTTCCATCACGCCACCGGCAGGAAATTTGCCCACTAAAATTGATCGCAATGGCACGACGGTCATTCCCAACGGTCGTTTTATTACACCACTTGGACGCCAGATCACTGTTGCGCCGCACCCCTATGGCATGGTGATGAGTCCTGACGGCAAAACTTTAGTTACGGCAAATTCCGGCACGAGTCCATTGTCCATTACCATCATTCGCAATTTTCAATCGGATAACCCCGATGTGCAGCAAATTCCACCCGGAAACAGTACGCAGGATGGCGTGCTGGCTTCGGTTTTTATGGGATTGGCGATCAGCCCGGACAACAAAATTGTTTATGTAGCTGGTGGGCAGGAAAATAAAATCTACAAATTTGACTTGATCAACGGCGATACCCTGGGTTTCATTGATTGTACCTCCGGAGACTACGCCCACGGCTATATTGGCGACATGATGATGAGCAAGGACGGTAAAATGCTGTACGCCGTGGATCAGATTGGGTTTCGTATGGTGGCAATTGATCTGATTTCGGAAAAAGTAGCTTACAATGTGCCCGTTGGTCGCTATCCTTTTGGGATCACCCTTTCGCCAGATGAGCAAAAAATATATGTGGCAAATGTCGGCATGTACGAGTATAAACCCATTGAAAGCCTCGATCCGAATGATTTACCCGGCACCGCGCTGAAATTTCCGGCGTTCGGCTACCAAACCAAAGAATCCAGAGAAGGCATTTACACCGATAGTGTGAAAATACCCGGTTTGGGGGACATCAATACGCCCGAATCTTTTTCCGTTTGGACGATTGATATCAGCAATGCGGCGCAACCCAAAGTAACCGCTAAAATTAAAACCGGCATCTTGATTGGCGAAGAAATTGAAGGTGTGCCCGCGGTTGGTGGCTCCAGTCCCAACTCGCTGGTTGCAACCGATCAATACGTTTTTGTAAGCAACGGCAATAACGACTGCGTGTCGGTGATTGATGTTCAAAAAAGTGAAGTGGTTAGCAATATTTTCCTTAATCCTGAACCGCGCATGAAAAATCTGCGGGGCGTCATCCCGTTTGGTTTAGCCTTGTCACCCGACCAGCAGCGCCTTTACGTGGCGGAGGCGGGTATCAATGCGGTGGCGGTGGTGGACATTCCCGGCAAACGCGTGCTGGGGCACCTGCCGGTGGGTTGGTTTCCTGCCAAATTGGCGGTGAGCAAAGATGGGAAACAATTGGTTGTCACGAATGCCAAAGGTTACGGTAGTGGTCCGAATGGCGGTAAAAATTTTCAACCTGGACCGGAAGGTAGCAATATCGGCAGATTGATGAAAGGCACGGTCTCGATTCTCAATATTCCCAATGACGCGCAACTGGCTGATTATACTAAAAAAGTGAATGAGAATAACTTTAAATTTGAAGTTATTGCTGAGGATCAAAAAAGTGCTCGTAAAAATCATCCTATTCCTCTTTTTGCAAAAGAGAAAAAATCACCGATCAAGTATTGGGTTTTTATTGCCAAAGAAAACCGCACGTATGACGAAATATTCGGGCAATTGGATTTTGCGGATGGCGATGAAACCATTGCCCGTTTTGGTCGCAATGTGCCTTCGGTGGGCAACCGCAGCAAAACTTTAAATGTAGAAAATGTAACCGTAATGCCCAATCACCTGGCGCTGGCGGAGCAGTTTGCTTTTGCCCAGAATTTTTACTGCGACGCCGATCATTCCGCTGATGGACACCGTTGGTTGGTCGGCACTTATCCGAACGAGTGGGTGGAAACTTCCACTTCGGCGAGCTATGGTGGCAACCGCAGCATGAGAGCCAATTCCAAAGCGCCTGGCAATTGGGCGATGACGGGTTCTTCCAGCGCGATTTACCCAGAGGATTACAACGAAGCGGGTTCCATTTGGGACCATTTTGAACGGCATAAAATTTCCTATTACAATTTTGGATTGGGACTTGGTTTGGCTGCTCGTCTGAATAGCCGCGAATATAAACCGCTGAGTGTGAAGTATATGGTGAATTATCCTTTGCCGGCAAAATTGATCGAAAATTCTTCACGGGAGTTTCCGGTTTATAACACTGCCATTCCTGACCAGTACCGCGCCGATATTTTTATCAAAGAAATTGAGGAAAAATGGGCAAAAAAAGGCAAAAAGCTGCCGGAAGTCATCATTGCCCGCATTCCCAACGACCACGGCGCCGAGGAGCGCGCTGATGATGGCTACCCCCTGCGAGAGAGCTACATGGCAGACAATGACCTGGCTATTGGAAGAGTCGTCGAATATTTATCGCACACCAAATACTGGAAAAATATGGCGATCGTCATTACCGAAGACGACTCGCAGGGCGGGGTGGATCATGTGGACGCGCACCGCAGCATTCTGATGGTTATTTCCCCCTACGCCAAAAAGCGCTACGCCGGTCCTGTTCATTACAGCTTTGGCAGTATTTTTAAAACATTTTGGCACAGCTTTGGCACGCCTTATTTGAATCAGTACGATGCCGGGGCGGCGGATTTGAGCGATTTGTTCACCGAGGAGCCAGACTTCACGCCGTACAATGCCAAGCCGGTAGATGTGCGTATTTTTGATCCACAAAAAGCTTTGACACCGATTGATGAAAAATTTAATTGGAAAGCCTTGGAAGAAAATTCGGACATGGATCATCCCACCCAGATGCTGAAGGATAGCCAGGAGTTCGACAAAAATTTGAAGGAGAAGAAAAAGAAAAATGGGAATTAATATTTGAAATGTGAAATTTGACATAAGCGAATGCCGTATTCTAATTTTGGACTACGGCATTCGCTTTATTAATATGAGCTTTTAATAGAATTGGTTGTAAGGCATTGATAATCAGTTTGCAAAATAGCCTGAAGCAGAACAAACTGTGGTATTTTCTTTATTTAAACCATCTAAGTCACCTTAGATCATCTAAAAATGGTGTATCCTAAAGTGTACTTAGGTGCCTAAGGTGTGGTAAATAAACAATTTAGCTTCGCTAAATCCATCATTCATGTTTTTTTAGTGTTTTCAACATCACAAAATCCGTTTGGCAATCGTTGCCTACCCAAAAATGTTGGGTGCCAATATTTCGAAAGCCGTTTTTCTCATAGAATTGAATCGCTTTTGGATTCTTTTCCCACACGCCGAGCCAGAGGGCAGAGGCGCCGCAGTTCATGGCTTCGGTTTCGGCTATTTCCAGAAGTTTCTTTCCCAAACCTTTCCCTTGATGAGCTTGTAAAACATAGATGCGTTGAATTTCAATGGCATGGGGATTCGCATTGTCAGTAGGAGCGGGGCGGTGGTTGAGTTTTATAAAAGCAATGGGAGTATCTTGTTCGTATAGCAGATAATAGGGTTCGCTGGGGCTTTGCAGTTCCTGCGTCAGTTGGGCAACATTAAACGCTTGTTCCAGATACGTTTGAAGATTTTCGGGGGTATTAAAGGCGGCATACGTCTCGATAAAAGTCGTAATGCAAAGTTGTGTAAGCGCTTCAAGATCAAGGAGGGTAGCTTTGCGAATTTCCATAAAATGGCGCTAAAGGGGTAAAGCAATCTTCAATAAACAATTGACAATCAATCAGTCGGGATGACAGGATTCGAACCTGCGACCTTCCCGACTGAGTCGGGACGCGCTACCAAGCTGCGCTACATCCGAATCAGTTCAATAAATTTAGGCGCCTAAACAAGACAAAAACGGGGCGCTATTTTTGTTGATTAATCCAATCCATAACTTTTGTTGGATTTTTCCAACTTTTTAATCGACGTTCCAACTGAATAGCTTCCTTACGGGTAAGATGGGGTTTTGCAAAAACTAATTCCCAATGCCCCCTGCCACGTGTACTAGGAGTGCCCCCTGCATTATGTTCTTTTATACGTCTTTCTAAATCAGCCGTATGCCCAATATATATTTTACCCGAAGATTGTGATTGAATAATATAGGTATAAAAATACATCTGGGGATAAATATTTGAATAAAGACGATAGAAAAAAGGGTCGGGATGACAGGATTCGAACCTGCGACCTCGTCGTCCCGAACGACGCGCGCTACCAAGCTGCGCTACATCCCGATTCTGGCGCAGAAAATTGGAGCCACCCAAGAGACTCGAACTCTCGACCCACGCATTACGAATGCGTTGCTCTACCAACTGAGCTAGGGTGGCGTGCCTGAAAGATCATCGTTTTTTCAAAAAGCAGGGCAAATATAACGTTTTTCCAACAAAGAAAAATGGTTCACAGTTCCGTTTGTAAAAAAAATGTTAACTCCAACTTTATCTTTTTATAAGTTTTTGAATACCAATGTATTCGTCGTCTTCGATGCCATCGCCATCCCAGTCGAGTATGCTGCGGAATTCCAGCTTTTCGCCTTGTTGGGTGAGCTCGTATTGATACGTGGCTTCGGGGGAGACCAGCATGAGCGTATCCCCAAAAACATTCCAGATGCCGCGTTCGGTGCGGGTGATGCTGTCGGCGAGATTGCGGTAAGTAGATCGGTAGCGATTGTCCGCGCTGAATTCGGTCAAAATGGGGCGCGACTGCATTTTAGATTCCCATTCGCCGGTTTGCACTTCCATTACAAACGTGGAGTCCGTATTTTGAAAAGTATTAATACTTACCTGAAAAGCAATGGTTTCCCAGGTGCCGGGTAGGAAGGTTTTGAGGTCGAGGGGCTGTTGAACTTCGGTAGCAGATTGATTTTTGGATTGGCAGGCGGCAATGCCGATGAGAATGAACAGTCCGACGTAGTGCTTCATAGGTAAATAATTAGTCGCCGCAAAAATAAAAAACCACTGCCAAAATCGACAGTGGTTTGATTTTATTTAAAGCAATTCAATTTTTACATCGGATCCACATCACCCGAGCCAGATACTTTGGCGCTCAGGCGCGGACGACCTTTGTATTTCACATCGCCGGAGCCGGAAACCTGCACCGACAGCGCTTCACTCGCATCTACCGTAGCATCGCCGGAGCCGGAGATTTTAATCGTACCATTTTCTGATCTTAAACCATCGGCATAAAAGTCGCCGGAACCAGAGATTCCAATCGTAATGGACTTTGCTGAGCCAGCCAACCGAACATTGCCAGAACCGCTGATTTTGCCATCAATGCTTTGCGCTTCCACATCCAAACGCACATTGCCCGAGCCGCTGATGCCGGTCACGAGATTATTCAAGCCTGTAAACTTTGTTTCGCTAATGATATCGCCGGAGCCGCTCACGTAAGCTTTGGTCAGCGTAGGAATGGTAATATAAATTTTAATGCCGTCGTGGTCGCGTACATTTTCCTGGAATTTGATTTTCCAGTGCTTTTCGCTTACATCGGTAACGATATTGTCAATGATATTTTGCTGCGCTTCAATGGTGACGCTTTGTTTGCTGCCTTGTTTCAGGTAAACATTGCCGCTGATTGCCATCGTAAATCCGTCAAAAGAAGAGACTTCCAGGGTTTTTGTCACTTTCGGACCTTCGCCTTTGATGCCATTCCAGCCCCAGTTTTGAGCGGTAGCGGTTATTGCGAAAGCGGCAAATGCCAATGCCAACACGAATATTTTTCTCCCGTTTTTCATTTTGCAAAAATTTTAGTTAAGTAAAGCTTAATGAATTTTACTGAAATGACAGTCTTGCATGGGCAAGGTTGCTTGAAAAAAGGAGAATGTTAAAATCTGCCGACGAACGGTAGGAAGGAATGGATGAAATTGTCAGAATTAGGATCAGAATGCTCAAAATTTTAAAATTTACAGAATAGTTGTTGTTGACATCATGCTGCTAATTCTTTTATTCTGAGCATTCTGATTCAGACATCTACTCATACTCCGCACGCTCCATTACGCGGATGACGTGCTGCTGAACGACTTTATTACGCTGATTCAAATATTGTTGTTGAGACTTGGACAAGCCCACTGCTTCTGCATTTTGCAAAATAAAGGAATATACATTCGGTGAATGCCGGTCAATAATGACCTGCTGCGGAAAATCCAATTCCAAGTTTTCAAATACAATCCGATCCGCAAAAAACTGCTTCAATGCATAGCGCAACGGCGCTTGATCTTTTGATAAAGTGGTTTCAAAATAAATGATGGTGCCTGTGTTGTAAATGCGCATCTGCTCGGTGAAAGTTGGTTCGCCATTTGCCAGCAGCGTGCCGGTGCCTTCCAGCATTTGCGCGTTGCGGCGCTTCCAGGTTTCCTGTGAGATTTGATTATTGGAATTACTTTTCCAATCGCCTTCCAACCATTTGAAATCAGAAATCGACACTTTCAGTTGGCTTTCGGACGCCGGTAATGCCAAAGAAAGCCGCTTGGTCAGGTCGCCTTCTTCAATCGCTTTGGCGAGTTGGTCGCGGAATTGGCGGGCGTACTCCACCGTGCGGATGGTTTCGGAATCTTGATCGTTGATTTGTAATTCTTCTACTTGATTTGCGGCGGTGCGGGTTTCCAAGCGCTCCATGTAGGTCGCAATTACCGAAAATAACGCCACCAGCAACAAAACAGCGGCTACGGCAGCCACCTGCCGATAGATTGCCCATTTGCTGGGACGATGCGCATCCAACCTATGCTCCAGCCGACGCCACGCGCGGGGAGGAGGTGCCTGGTTCAGCTTATGCTGATTTTCTTGGAATAATCGGGATACAGTACGTTTCATTGTTTATCTTTTATGCCTCACTAATCTTTTGAGGCAAATTTTTTCCTTATTTATTCTTTTATTCCTTCATCATAACGGATGCCCGGATAGTGTAATTCTTCCAGCAACTCCTGTAATCTCTTTTTTGCTAAAATCAATTGCGACTTCGACGTATTGATGCTAATGCCCAGTAAATCAGCGATTTCCCGATGTTTATAGCCTTCCAGCACATACAAGTTAAAAATAGTGCGATAACCGGTTGGCAAACCATCTAGCAGATTCAAAATATCCTGTGCTGCCAATTCATCCACGGCAGTGACGGGGTCAGCTTCGCTATCCAATTGATTATCAATCTCTACCGTCATATTAAAATTGTGCTGCTTGCGCAAAAACATCAGCGATTCATTCACCACAATGCGCCGAATCCAACCCTCAAAACTGCCTTCCGATTTAAAATTTTGAATATTTGTCAACACCTTAAAAAATGCCTCCACCAAAATATCCTCCGCGTCTTCCCGACTTTTCACATAGCGCATGCACACCCCGTACATCGTCGGCGAGTAGCGGTCAAAGAGCAGTTGCTGTGCCCGTCGATCCTGGCGTTTGCAGGCTTCTATGAGTTCGAGTTCGGTCATAATTGGTAGAAGGTATCAGGTAAAGGGTAGATGGACTGCTCCGCTCGGAATCCCTCTACTCTCTACCCATTTCCCTATACTAAACAAAGAATTCAAAAAAGTAGATGAGTTTCGCAAGGTTTTTGGTGGGCGCACTGGAAAAAAATTAAGGTTTAAAAGTTTAGCTAAAAGCACACAACCCTTTCTGCTATTAAAAACCAAATAACACTCCGCACCTTTTTACTTTTAGTTGCGTTTTAATGGTGAACTTGTTTAAAATTAATAAAAAAGTTTAATATGAAGAAAAAGTGATGTTGTA
>CAZFBN010000162.1:0-11837 GCA_964517145.1 uncultured Saprospiraceae bacterium | reverse complement strand
ATCCGCATTATCTAAAACAAATTCTTTCTTGAGTTTTGGTGCGGAAACCCTACTTGATACGCTGTTATTTGATTGATGAAAAAGGAGAAGAAATAACCTTTCAGTTGTTTGCCGAACATCAAGCATTTGGAAATGCACACGCCATCTTGTTTGATGAACCTTCCAGGTTTTTCTACGAAGCTTTAGAGAAAACCAAGGTCTATTCTACGGACCTGAAATCATTTCAGGATTTAACAACTTCTCATACCGATTTATTCGACTTGAACAGGGTGCATGTTGGAAGAAGAATTCTGAAGCACGCTTTCCAGCGTTTGGAATCCCTTGTGTTCCTGACTCCTGAAGAGCGATATCAAAAATACATCGAAGATTACCCGAACATCATCAACCGTGTACCGGATAAGTATATTGCCAATGTGCTGGGTATCACACCTGTTTCTCTGAGTAGAATTAGAAGTAGAATTGCCTCCAAGAAAAAGAAGTAACCTCCATTCATTTATTATCTTTTGTTAAGTGGATTCACCTGTCCCCGACAGTAACTTTGCAGTGTTTGCACCCTGTGATAGATAATTTTTTTTGTGCCCAAACCGAGATGTCTGTTGCGGCTATGCAGCCCAATAAGTTGGCTTGTTGCAATAGCAATAGTGACTATGCGGGTTTAGCCGAATATTGGGGGTACGGGAAATAGGAGTTTTACAACATTTAAAATATAGAAAAATGAAAAATGGAATTTTTGCCATTTTAGGCATCTTATTTAGTGCCATTTCTCCACTAATAGGTCAAAACACATACACTTATCCAACGGGTCCCTTTGGTGTAATATACGATGGGACTTTAATTGAGGCAGACTATTGGGATACAATTCCCAGAATATTATCCGCTGGTGTGGGTTTCAGCGATATTGTAGCTGTAAACGTTCCTGACTTGAACCAGACAAATGTAATGCAAGCTGGCGGTGCGTGGCTGACAGATATAACTTGTGGGGTAGATGATGTTGATTTTACATCAGTCTCAACGGCAGGACAAGTTAAAATTGGCTATATTTATCAAAATGAGCCTTGGATATTGAAAGATAATGCAATAGGATTAGATGGTCTTCCAATTGTTTTTAGCTGGCCTGTGCTTTCAAATACAGTTGATGTAACGGATTTCAGATTTATCCTTAATACAGGAGATACCATTACACCCTATATGGCTGGCATCTTCCCCAACTATGAGAATAATGAGCGAAATTGTATTGTTGTTTTTGGCGAACTTTCCAATCGCCTGCCGAGTAGTGATCCACTAGCTCGTTTCCCTGTAAAATGTGAAATCGTTAACGATGGTACTCCCCTATTACTTATAGGTCCAAATAATCAGGTGGTAAGTGCGGTTGGGTTGTTTTGGGAAACTACAACAAGCCCGTATGATTTGAACAATGGACCACGTCTTGTTGGAGCAAAATTAAACCATGTTGGGAATCAGGCTTTAGGTGAAGCAACGAAAAATAACTTAGTTAATAATCAATTAGGCGTTTTCCCAAATAACGAATTTGCATTGTACAATGGCGCAGATTTTCGCTTAAGAGTGTTGACTACGGGTGGATTTTCCCCTGATGGAGTAAGAGGCGTAAAACCCACTGACTTTGAAAGGTTTTTTCGCATTCATGCCATAGCTCCTGATAGCTCAACAATGCTTTTAGAAGATACTGACACTGTATATTCTGTGCTAGGGGGAACCTTGACAATTCTTGGCTTGTCTGAACTTGGTAAAAGAAGTGCCACTTATGATGACTGCTATGATGAAGACAGAGATAATTATATCGACATTATCATAAAAGGAGATGATGCAGCGGCTCGCAATATCACCCATATTGAGATACCGAGCCTTGCAGGAGGATATGATGCATTTTATAACCCAGGAGGTCCCGGCACAACACCTTTTACTGGTGTAAACTATACATCACCTGGACCACCTGATTTGGAGCCTGTGATTATGGCTTTGGATAACCCTTGGCGCGTAAATGCAGATTCTACTTTGGTTGTAAGTGTAAATAATTACGTACATGAAGAAAAAATCCTTGTTTTTCCTATTCCATCATCAAATGATATTCATATTGTAACTGAGCCTAATTTCAAAGGCTACTTTGAGATTTACAGTATGACGGGCTCCCTGCTATTGAGTTCAACGCATAGCACAATAAATATCAGCGAACTTGATCGGGGGGCTTATATACTAATGATAAGATATTCAGATGGAAAGCGGAAGTCTTCTAAGTTTATTAAAATTTAGATTAAGTATTCAGTCACACCTGTTTCATTGAGTAGAATTAGAAGTAGAATTGCTTCAAAGAAAAAAAAGTAACCCATATTCATTATTATCTTTTGTTAAGTGGATTCACCTGTCCCTGACTGTAACTTTGTAGTATTAAATTATCAAAATGAAAAATATAACATTCGTATTTGTTTTTCTTTTAGGTGCGATTTCTATAAATGCCCAATCCATAGAGGGTTTATGGAATACCGGAAAAGAAAATACCATCGTTAAAATCAAAAAGGTGGATAATCTGTATGAAGGAGCGATTTACGCATCAGATAATTCCAGTGCTCCAATCGGCAAGCTTATTGTGAAGGATATTGAAAAAAAAGAAGACACTTACAAAGGCAAAATATATGTTGATAAGAAGAAAAAATGGTACAATGCTGCATTTATTAGAACCGGAAACAACCTAAAAGTAACTGTTTCCTCCGGTTTTATGGATAAAACGGTTGATTGGAAGTTAGCAAACTAAATCCCTGATTACAAATGAAAATTAAATTACTGATAATCATCTGCATTGCATTCTTTGCCTTGGAAGCAAATGCACAAGTTACTTTTCGTTCGTTGCAAGAGGTCTTAGACTTTGCCGATACGCACACCATTGCCATCAAGAGTTCCGAAAAGCGGGAAGATTTGTTAGCGATGAAAACCAAAGAGTCAAAAGCAAACCTATTGCCTTCGTTTAATACCTATGCGGGCTACAACGATAATATCGTCCTGCAACCTTCCCTGATTCCCTCGCAGATATTAAACCCCTCCGCACCCGAAGGCAGTTTAAGTGAAGTAACTTTCGGCACCAAATACAACTATTATATTGGCGGCAAAGTACAGTGGGATGTGCTTAATTTTCAGAAACTCTTTGCCGTAAAAACCGCTGATGCCGAATGGAAACTGGGCAAACAAAACACGGCGCTGTACAAAATGAGCACCTACAATACCCTGGCAAATACCTACTATTCTATTTTGCTGACGGAAGAAGCCTTAGCCATTTACAAAGAAAACCGATCTCTTGCCGACACCATTTACACCAATGCACAGAACAAATATCAAAAAGGCATCATCAGCGAGGCAGATTTGAATCTGGCAGCAATAAAAAAACTACAGGCAGAAAGCACCCTGCAAAATGCCCAAAGCAATTTGGCGCAGTTGTACGTGCAGTTTCAAAGCCAGCTGAATATTTCCGATGCTATAAATATTGATGATAACATAAATAGCTTTGAATATGGCAATCAATCAAATACAACCAACCATCCGGAAGTATTGCTGAAGGAAGCCGAAATAGAGAGACAGGAAACTATTATCAAACAAACCCAAGCGTTGCGTTATCCTTCACTCAGCCTTAGCTATCAGAATACGGGAACTTGGGCAACCGACGATTTTTTCAATTTTTCTAACGCTAACCAACTGCCCAACCAAGTTTTTGGTGCCACACTCAGCTTTCCTTTGTTTACCTTTTCAACCAACCAAAAAATCAAACAATCGGAACTTGAATTGAGCATCAAACAATCAGAATTGGAGAACACCAAGTTGGTAAAGCAAAAAGAAGACGAATTGCTGGGACTAAAATTCAATCAAGCTACCGAACAACTCAGTCAGAACGAAAAAATACTCCAGCTGCAAAAAACCAACGACACCCATGCAGAAAACAAATACAAAAAGGATGTCATTAGTTTGGATGAACGCCTGAGGCAGTACGAAGACCTATTAATTGCCCAAGATGGCTATTTACAAAGTCTTGGAGCGTTGACCATTACACAATACCAATTATATATCCTAAAATTGAATTACGAATAAAGAAAGTATGAAATCAATTGCCTTGTTTTTAGGCTTAGCCGCAGTTTTTATGTTTCAGTCTTGTAGCAAGAAGGCAGAAACCACTTCTCCCACCCGAATATCCATTGAAGAAGTCGTTTTTGCCAGTGGCTATATGGAGCAAGAAAATACGCACAACCTCTCTGCCAATGCCGATGGCATTTTACTTTCGCTTTCTTTAAAAGAAGGGCAAGCAGTAGAAAACCGCCAACGCATTGCCGTCATTCAAAACGATGTACAGTCCAATCAAGTAACCGATGCACAGGTAGTTTACCAAGATGCCGCAAATTCGGCTTCGCCCGGCTCACCGGCGCTCGAAAACCTTTCGGTTCAAATTGCACAAGCTAAAAAACAACTTAGCTTCGACCAAGAAAACTATCAGCGCTTCAAAGAACTTTATGCCCAAAAATCTGTCTCAAAACTCGAATTTGAAAAATATGAACTGCAATACACCGCCGCACAAAACAATGTAAAATCGCTGGAAGAAAATTATAAAGACTTGCAATCAAACCTGAAATTAAATGAAGAACGCAACCGCATTCAGCTCATTACGCAAAAGGATAAACTGAACGATTATTATGTGTTTACTTCCCTCCCGGGTGTCGTTACCAAAGTGTTGAAAAAAGAAGGGGAACTGGTACGCAAAGGCGAAACCATTGCGCAGGTGGCAAGTGGCAATTTTATCGTAAAACTGTTTGTAGCCGAAGACGACATTGTGAAGGTAAATGTGGGGCAGTCGGTGGCACTCAACATCAATACCTATCCCAATCAGGTTTTTATGGCAACAGTACATAAAATTTATCCTGAATTTGACGAAGGCGAACAGTCGTATATTGTAGATGCCATCTTCGATAAATTTCCGCCCAAAATGTTCAACGGCACGCAGTTGCAAGCCAATATTGAAGTAGGTAAAAGAGAAAATGTGTTGGTCGTACCTTCTTCCTATGTAATAAAAGGGCAATTAGTGAAACTCGAATCCGGTGAGGAAAAAGCCGTCAAAACTGGTTCAAGAACCACGGAGTGGACTGAAATTATATCCGGAATAGCCGAAAAAGACATCATTGTAAAACCATGAGTAGTACCAACCAAAAAATAGCCCGAGTAATGCTCACCTCACGCCTGCGGCAATTGGTAATTGCGGTGCTGAGCGTTATTTTTGGAATATCCATGTATGTGGCAATGAATGGGTTTATGGCTGGGGTAAACGAATCTCAAACGGAAATCACCTTTACTTCGTTGGCTCACATCAAAATTTACAACGAAACACCTGATGAGATTGTGCCCATTAGTTCTAAAAAAGATTCAACAAATGAAATTTTTGTCAGCAATGGCAAAAACATCAATTATACCGAAGGAATTAAAAATGTAGAAGAACTGAAAAGTAAACTGCAAAATATACCTGAAATTACTACTTACACGCCACAAATCAATCAAAATGTGTTTATACGAAACGGCGTTTTGCAAGTGAATGCTTCGCTTTCGGGTGTAGAAACGGCAACCGAAAATCAATTGTTCAAAACAGCCGATTACATGATTGAAGGCAATTTTTTTGAAATTGACCGACGAAGGGATGGGATCATTTTGGGCAAAGGTTTGGCGGAAAAGTTGGGCGTAAAAATGGATAATTCCATCACCGTTTCTACATCCGAAGGCGTAAGCAAATCTTTTAAAGTATTGGGTATTTTTGAAACCGGCGCCGTAGCCACAGACCGCACCCGAGCCATCATTTCTATACAAACTGCGCGACAGTTTTTCTCCAAAAACAGAAGTTATGCCACCGAAATGCAAATTGGTATCAATGATTACAACCAAGCCCGCGAGGTAGCAAAAACCATTGCTCCCACGACCAAATACAAAGTTGAAGCCTGGCAAGAAGGCAACGAACAATTGGACTCGTCCAGTTTTCTCAGAGATATTTTGGCGATCGCTGTTTCACTCACCATTCTTATCGTGGCAGGTTTCGGAATTTACAACATTATGAACATGACAGTAAACGAAAAAATCAAAGAAATCGCCATCCTGAAAGCCATGGGCTTTGATGGAAAGGACATCACGGAGATTTTCGTTTCTCAAGCGGTTTTTATAGGTCTGATTGGTGGTCTTTTGGGGCTGGTGCTCGGCAATATCATCGTCCGAATTTTAGACCACGTACCTTTTAACATAGGAACCATGACCACCTTGCCGGTCTCCTATCGTCCGCAAGATTACCTAATGGCGTTTGTGTTCGGGCTTTCGTTCACCTTTATTGCCGGTTATTTGCCCGCCCGGAAAGCTTCAAAAATTGACCCTGTAACTATAATACGCGGATAATATGACAGATAATACCTCCTTAGAAATAAGAAATCTCATAAAATACTTTTATGAACCTCAAAAGTTTCAGGTTTTAAAGGGGGTTTCATTTAAAGTAGAAAAAGGTGAATTTGTTTCCCTTGTGGGCAAATCGGGTTCAGGGAAGTCAACCCTTCTATACGTGCTTTCTACCATGGATACGGATTATGAAGATACCCTCCATATAAATGGCAATCTGCTTACCGGAAAAAAACAAAATCAGTTAGCCGCTTTCCGAAATGAACATATTGGTTTTGTATTTCAATTTCATTATTTGTTGCCTGAATTTACTGCTTTACAGAACGTGATGCTACCTGCCCTCAAATTGGGTAAGCTTTCAACCAAAGAAATTGAGCATAAAGCTTATGAGAGTTTACGCTTGCTTGATTTAGAAGGACAGGAGTTGAAAAATGCCAGCAGACTGTCAGGAGGACAGCAACAGCGTGTTGCTATTGCTCGCGCCCTTATTAATAGTCCGTCTATTATCATGGGTGACGAACCAACCGGAAACCTCGATTCTAAAAACTCGCGAGCTGTTCAGGAGATATTCAAACAATTGGCGCAGGAACACGGTCAGACTATCATTTGCGTAACGCATGACAATGATTTTGCCAACAATACCGACCGGATTATTGAGATGAAAGATGGGATAGTGCTATCTTAATCTTTAGGCAATTGCGCTTTTATATAACATACCCTTTAAAGGTATCTTTCTAAACATTTAGCGGCAAATGCTAATGTAGGAATACTTATAAAAAAAATGTACCTCCTCGTACCGATGTTTTTTCAATACTTGGCGGAGCTCAAGTTGAAATTGAAGGAGGTGGAATATTTTTAATGCCCCTAAGCGTTGGTATGGATTACCATTTTATGAAACAACGTTTTCGTCCTTATACGGGCTTCAGTTTGGGCATCGTTCCTGTCAGGTACAAGTATGTCGAAGCTTCGGGTAGTTTATTGAATGGTATAATAAAAAATGAATATAAATTCAACAGCAATGCGCCTTTCGTTGAATTATCCGCTGGCTTTGCCTACCGTACGGGAAAAAATGTTCAGATGGGATTAAATTTTGACTATCTTCAATCTAAAGACTTCAACGAAAACATTGGTGGTTACAAAGCATATAATGGTTTTAAAGTATCAGGGGTATTTTCAGTAATATTGAAGTAATTTCATTGCCACCTCAAGCACAAGCGCATACGGATGTTGATTTACTCGGCTGGTCTTCGCCTGGGCGAACTCATCCACCTGCGTATAGATGATATTAACTTTTTACAGAAAAATGTTTTGTGAAAGCTGGTAAGGGGAAAAAGGATCGCCATACTTTACGTTCCGATAAAATGATATTATATTTGAACCGGTACTTGAAGGAGTACAAACACTAAGGCACACACCCTGCGGCACAGTTTTGCTATCCTAAATTGAATCTTTACAGTCCCTGATGGCGTTTTTACCAACACCCACAAAGAGAATTTTTTATTTTTGGAAGGCGAAGAGGAACAACATTGTGAAGGAATATGTTATTTTTGCAATCGCTTTTGCGCAAGCCTATGGTCCCGTAGCTCAGTGGATAGAGCAACTGACTTCTAATCAGTAGGTCTCAGGTTCGAATCCTGACGGGATCACGCAGATAATAAAGGAGTTATGAGCGATTAGTTTGTAGCTCCTCTTTTATTTCTAACGGGAAGTAAATGTTTTTAACTTTTTTTGGAATTATTTTGCGCGCATATTATCAAAAAAGCAGCAGTATTTAAAATTGCAGGTAAAGAAGTGTTCAGTTCGCAAAATTAAACTAATTTAGCCTTTTGTAACGCTGAATTACTACGAAGTGTATAATTAAATGAGTCGAAAGCGAGTAACCATTTATGATTTAGCAAAAGAATTGGGCATTTCTGCCTCTTACGTTTCAAGGGCTTTGAATGGACACCCATCCATTAGCCAAAAAGTAATAGAAAGTGTAAAGAAAAAAGCGCAGGAATTAAATTATATTCACAATTCACACGCTGCTAACCTGCGGCGAGGCTCGTCCAAAACGCTGGGAGTCATTGTCCCACGCATTAATCAAAGTTTTTTTTCTGATGTTATCGCTGGCATTGAAGAAGTTTGTTTTGAAAACAACCACAGCCTGATTATTTGCCAATCACATGAGTCTTTTTTGCAAGAATGTAAAGCCATTGACACGCTTATTCAGCAGGATGTAGATTGTATTTTGATTTCAATATCGGCTGAGACTCAATCTTTTGCACATCTTGAAAATATCAGGAAGCACCACATTGAGCTTGTACAATTTGACAGGTGCGTAGAGCAGATAGACAGTTTTAAAGTTTTAAATGATAATAAAGACGCATCTTATAAGGCTACTAAAATTTTGATGGAACAAGGCTACCAAAAAATAGCATTTTTGGGCGGACCCATCCATTTGTCTATCTTCAAACACAGAAAAGAGGGTTTTATCGCTGCAATAAAGGAGCAAGAATTAAGCATACCTTATAATTTTATTGTGGATGATACCTTGTCCACCGAAAAAGCAGCAGAAGCTGCCAAAGAACTCTTGTCTTTGAAAGCACCGCCCGATGCCTTTCTGACCACCTCCGACGACCAATCTTTAGGCGTGTTGCAAGCCGCGGAATCCATGGGCATTCAGGTGCCATCACAGTTGGGTATCTTTGGTTTTGCCAATGAAGCATTCTCTTCCATCATCAAACCTACCCTTTCCTCGGTTGACCAGCGCAGTAAAGAAATTGGAAAACGCGCTGCCCAAATGTATTTTGACTACATTTTAAATAAAAAAGTAGCCTCATCTGATAGTAAAAAAGAAATTATTGTGAGTGACCTCTTGATTCGCGATAGTTCACAAAGAGTAGGGTAGTTGATCTTCAATAGCCAACGGGTTGAAGTGGACCTCGATTTCAGCAATTAATCGAATAAGTGTAAAAAATACACTTCTAAAATTAGTTAAATTGAGCGCTATGCCTTATACTTGCCTAATCAATCGAGCATTTTAAAAGCAAAAAAGTAGCAACAGCGATTTGTATTTGTGCTAAATTTAACTGGTAATGTATTGAAGATGAGCGCTCTAACCTATTATGAATTCGGTGTTTTGAAGCATCTTGTAGAATCTTACCTCCACTTTTTAACAAGTAACAACAACAGTATGCCTACTT
Organism: uncultured Saprospiraceae bacterium; assembly: GCA_964517145.1. Taxonomy (GTDB): domain Bacteria; phylum Bacteroidota; class Bacteroidia; order Chitinophagales; family Saprospiraceae; genus JADJNW01. The sequence continues at coordinate 2,238 of CAZFBN010000162.1, read as the reverse complement.
GCATCATACATCAGGTGCGATTTGATAAAGTGAAGGATAAAATTACAAATTGGGTTCATTTAACGAACAGGATTATGTCTGCAATGATAAAAAGTATTGTAAGAAATCTAATTTTACCTGTAAATTCAATCGATTGAAAATATAAAATTGATATTAACTTGATTTATAAAAGGTTATAATTTTATTTTTTAAGTACGCTAGTTAAAACTATGCCCTTTAGGGCAAGAATTTATTTGCTACTCACTTTTGAATGTAATGAGCGCAATAGAAAAATGGTTGGCGAAGCCGCCGTTTGCACTTTCAGTGCTAATCAAACCTATGGATTTTAAATCCATAGTATTTTATTTTCATTGAATTATAATAAATAGCATCAAATATGAAAAAACAAGAATTCGTTTTACCGTTCATTTTTATCATTTTATTTTCCATTACCTGGTTTTTTATGAATGGGCAATCAGCAACGAAACCCTCCAAAGGCGCACCGATATTCTCCAAAGTCGTTTACCAGGGCAATGATTCGGTGTATATCAAGAATCCACTTGGTGCAGACGAATTTAATAATCCTATTTTGCAAGGTTGCTATCCTGACCCTGCCATTACCCGAAAAGGCGACGATTATTATTTAGTTTGCTCTTCGTTTGCGATGTTTCCGGGCGTGCCGATTTTTCATTCCAAAGATTTGGTCAACTGGACGCAGATCGGGCATGTGCTGGATCGCACGTCACAATTGGATGTGCATGACACCGGTATCAGTCAGGGTGTGTACGCGCCGGGCATCACGTATAATCCTTATAATGATACTTTTTACATGATTGTAACGGCGTTTGCTGGTGGTGCGGGTAATATTATTGTAAAAAACAAAGACCCCCGCCAAGGCTGGAGCGAGCCAATAAAACTGGGCTTCGGCGGCATTGATCCGTCTATATTTTTTGATGAAGATGGAAAAGCTTACATCGTACATAATGATGCGCCGGATAAAGGAAAAGAATTATATAACGGGCATCGTGTAATAAAAATCTGGGAATATGATATTCAAAATGATAAAGTGATACCCGGAACGGATAAAATCGTGGTAGAGGGTGGCGTTGACCTCGCGGATAAGCCTATTTGGATTGAAGCGCCGCATATCTATAAGAAAAATGGCAAATATTATTTGATGTGTGCGGAAGGCGGCACCGGAGGCTGGCACAGCGAAGTAATTTTTAGTAGCGATAACCCAAAAGGGCCATACAAACCGGCACCGAGTAATCCCATTCTGCCCCAACGCCATTTTCCCAAAGACCGCGCCAATAAAGTGGATTGGGCGGGGCACTCGGATTTGGTATTGGGACCAGATAATAAATATTACGGCGTCTTTCTTGCCATTCGACCCAATGAAAAAGACCGGGTGAACATGGGGCGCGAGACCTTCATTTTGCCGGTGGATTGGTCGGGCGAATTTCCGGTTTTTGAAAATGGATTGGTTCCAATGAAGCCAAAGTTAAAAATGCCGAAAGGTGCAGTAAATAAAACATCAAAAGATGGCTATTTTCCGAATGGAAATTTTACGTATCAAGAAAATTTTACAGTTGATAAATTGGATTATCGCTGGATTGGATTAAGAGGTCCGCGAGAAAATTTTATTGCAACTGGCAAAAAAGGCTTGACTATCAGCTCATTATCGACAAATATTAAAGAATTAAAACCGACTTCGACGCTATTTTATCGCCAGCAGCATAATAGTTTTTCATTCACAACAATGCTTGATTATAAACCAAATTCGGAGAAAGATTTAGCCGGCTTGGTGGCGCTGCAAAGTGAAGCCTTTAATTATGTATTCGGTATTACAAAAAAAGGAAACGATTATATCCTTTTATTACAAAAAAATCAAAAAAAGGATCGCAGAAGCCGGGAAGTGAGTTCCGAAATTATTGCCAGTACAAAAATTGATTTGAAAAATCCCGTTCGATTGCAAGTAAAAGCCAATGGCGATGCTTATGAATTCAGCTACGCTACGAATGGAACTGATTTCAAAAATCTGGGCGGCACCGTTTCAGGCGATATTCTTTCTACGAATTTAGCGGGCGGTTTTACAGGTTGCTTATTAGGATTGTATGCAACTACGGCAAATGATGCAATACCAGAATAAAAGGGAATTCATAACAAAAAGGAGTAGAAATGACATTTGTCACTGCTACTTTCCAATAGTTATCATTTGTTTCTCACAGCCACTCAACTAATTATGCGATTAAATTTAAT
>CAZFBN010000161.1:0-11867 GCA_964517145.1 uncultured Saprospiraceae bacterium | reverse complement strand
AGAACCAAAAAACGCTAGGCAAATCAAACTCCTCCGTCGAACAGTGATTTGCCGGCAGCCGCCACACCAAATGTTTCATTACAACCAAATATTAAACAAAAAACATCTATTTCATTGTATGACATTGACGAATATTCTTTTAAACAAAAGAATGGCTATAGCTAACTCAAACTGATTTTTTGTCTTTATTCCTGCATCAAATTTGACTTTATCCATTTAAATATCAAGTACAAAAGTCAGTTATTAATTTGTCATTCATCACCCAATTCTCCTTATCACCCTATCCCCCTTAAAAAAAGAAACCACCGCCCAGCGTAAAACGATTTTGATTGTCATCGCTGCGGAACAAACTCGCCTGAATGGTAAGCAAATTGAAGGGCGTAAAAAAAATGCCGCCGCCGTAAGCATAATGCCACACCTTGGAATCCTCTGTTTCAACCCAAACGCGCCCATAGTCCGCACCTCCAAAAATGCCCATTGCAAAAGGCACCGAGCGATTGGTAGAATTCACCAAACGCAAGCGCAAATCGGTATTGTGATAAAACGAAGTTTGCCCGGTAAATCGTTCCCGACGCACGCCACGGAAGTTGGCAAATTCAGTGAAACCGCTGCCCAACGTGGCACCTTGATAAAATTCAAAATTATCATTAAAATTGTGCATAAAACCGACGCGTGTAGCCAGCACCAGCCGAGCGTTGAATGTTAAGCGCTGATAAATGGCGAGCGATGCCCGCATAAAAGGAAAGTTTTTTTCTGCATTGTCCAATTGCATTTTCCAGCCAGTGTCAAAATGCCAACCGAATCCGCGCGTTGGGAAAGCTTGATTGTCTAAATTGCCAATATCGAGGCGCAAACGCAAGCCCAGGAATTCCAAGCCATCGAATAATTCGGGTTGAAAATCATCGGTGTATTCGTCAATCAAACGCCCGGCGGTGCTGTCAATGCGAATGGATTCAAAGGTAGGACCAATTGACCAAGAAAAAGCACTGTTGATGCGCCGCAGCAACGCCGGTTGAAACGTGAAAAGCCGCTGCCGTACGCGCACGTAGTTTTCAGCAAAATCTTCGTCCTCTTCTGTCCTCAATTCTTTTTCATAATTGGGCGTTTCATTGCCAAAACCATAAAAATTAATGGCGTAAAGCGGTGTGTTGAATTTGGTGTCCAGCAGTAAATCCCAGCGCCGGAAAATGTCAATAAATTCGCCGGTGTAGCGGAATGACCAGCCGGAAGTTTCAAACGCATAACGTCCAGAAATGGCGTGCTTTGTGGCATATGGCGATTTTTTAAATCCGTAAGTAATGTACTGCGCATTCAACCCAGCCAGCAAGCCGTCATCTGGATTGGCATTTAAAAACGGAAAACGGAAACCGTAGTTGTACTCGTAATCGGGTGCCCGGCGCACGTAAGTATTCAGATAAGGATCGTTTGTAATGCGTATCTTCGTCTCCTGCTTTATCTCCAATTTGCTTTTCTCAGCTTTCGCGTCATAAACAATGGTGCGCAGGGACTGTTCCGCCACATCAGAATTGTCAATAAAAACATCTTCGCCCAAGCTACCGACGATGCGCAGCAAAATCCCCTTGTCCACCTTGCCGCTCACGCTGAAAATATCGTTGTTATCCAAGCCATACAGCCGAATTTCCTGGGTTTCTTTGGTTAGAAAAATACGTTCGTACACTTTTTCCTGCTGAACACCATCTTTATCTGTATCATAAACCGCCACGTAAGTGCTGTCATTGTTGAGCCGAATTATTTCAAACAAATCGCGTTTGTTGGTGCCCAGCACATTTACTTTTTTGGCAACATGTTCATAATGCCGACGTGCAATGTCCATCAGGTTATCCCGACGTGTTTTCAAAATTTGAATCATTTCGGGAGCGTTGAGCGCATAAATTTGCGATGGAAATGTTTCGCGGAAAGCATTTTCAATGATAGAATCGCTCAATTGCTGCTGCAAATATTTTACCTCCTTTTCCCAAACGCTCCATTCTTGCGCATTCAAAAAAGTTGGATCAAAAAAACGCGCCCCAAAACTCTCCCAGCGGGTATCTTTCACGGTCGGTGAATAAGGGCGAAGCGGACGAATCAGCGGAACAAAAGGGCGCACCAGTCGCAACATCAAGCCATCGTATTTGCTAAAAGCCTGATCGCGGTCGCGCGGAATAGGTCGGTACACCTTTCGGTCGCCTTGCTTGTACTCGCCCCAGCGCCACTGGTCGTCGTGCCGATCCCAATCGCCAATGAGCAGGTCGAACAAACGCGCACGCACAATTGCCGGGCGATCCAGTCGAGTATTGTGGTCTTCCGTAATTTTTTCAACCACATCTATCGTGCTTTCAAAATCCGCCGGATTTCCAAAATTGTTGGCTTCCGCCCAATCGCCGTCGGGTCGGATTTCCAATAAATAAAAAGCATTCCCGAATGTTTCATTGTAATCGCCCAGCGCCGGCTGTTTTGGCACATAAAATAATTTAGAAGCCGTATGATAAATTCTTGCCGCTTCCGACAATTTGGTAACGGGCAGTGCCCCCAGTGGATGCGTGGCGCTGAAATTATCGCGGATCAACTCTGTTACAAAGGATTCATTGAACGGGTAGGGAGCGGTGCGGTTTGGGTCTTTTTCAATGGATCGAATGGCGTACTCTCGTCCCTGGCTATCTTCCAAGCGCAAAGAATTGCTTTGGTAGCCGCCGCCCATTTTGGTTGGTTTCAAACCACCGGCGTATTTTGACAAATCCAGTTTGGGTACTTCAATCGGCGTTGCATATACTTTCCGGTAATGCTCACCCCAGATAGATCGCCAAATGCCGCTTTTTTCATAATCGTACGCACTGAGCGGCTTGGTTACGGTTTCTTTTTTATCATAATATTCCGCAAAACTATCGCGGGTTGGCGGCGCAGGCTGTGGCAGCGCTTCTTTGATTTGTTTTTGAAAAACAATTTTCCCTTTACCATTTTCGCCTTCTGTTGTCCAATATTTGACCCAAACCGCCCCATTTTCATAAAAAGTCATTTCGGCAAGACCGTAGTAACCATAGGCAAACTCAGCGCCTTCGCCCAGTTTTACCGGACTAATTTTAGAACCCGAACCACTCACGATAAAGGATTGCTCATCTCGCTCGATGTATTGCAGCGTATGTTCGTGCCCAGAAGCAAAAATAAAGCTGCCATTTTTACGAGCCGAAGCTATCAGCGTGTTGCGCAGCGCTTTGTAATCGGGATAGGCAACATCCTGCCGCGAACCAATCGCCGAGCGCATAAACGGATACACCGACCCCAGCCCTGGCAACGGCACACGCAACTTACGATTGACTGCCATCAGAGGTAAAAAGTGATCCCTGGCTGTGAATTGCCCGCCGTGCGAGCCATACGTGTAGGGCGGATGGTGCATTGCCACTACAATATTTTTATTGCGATTGCTTTTAATCACTTCATCGAATGCCAGTTGAAACATGGTTCGGCTTTTCACTTCGCAGCCGCTGTTGATTTCGGTGTGCCCCGTCCAGTCGGTCAAATACCACTCCGAATCCAATAAAATCAATACCAAATCTTTATTCAATTCTACTTCTACCGGGTCGCCGCAGCCGGGTTTGGGCAGCCACACATCTTCCCGCCCCAGGTATTCCTCGATGAATTTTTTCTCCTGCTTCAAACCCTGAATGCCCCAGGTGTACCAATCGTGATTGCCGGCAACAAAAAAAATCCGTCCCGGAAAATCCTTCACCGCATCCAATTGCACTTTCAAGCGATACTCATCAATGGCGCGCTCCGCTTCCTCGCGTTTTGGCGCAAAGCCGTTGGGGTAAAGGTTATCTCCCAAAAAAACCACCGACGCATTTTTAGCATCGCTCACTGCTTTCAATTTATCCTGCAACAAAGCTACCGCAGGCGGAATGGAGCCTGGCGCAGCATTACCGGCATCGCCAATCAAAAACATCGTGTGTGTTAATTTTCCTTGCGGCGTAGATGCCAGGGTGTAAGAAGCTTGTTCTGGCGCAGCGTAATGTATTTTATAATTGGCACAAGCTTGAAGTAAAAAAAATGTGAAAATCCAAATGGTTATTTGGCTGGTAAAAAATAGGAATTTCGAGGGCTTTTTCTGCATAGTCGGCTAAGCATTTACTTGATCAATCGTCCAATTTGTATAAAGAGACTCCAATTTTAAAATAAGCTGTTGAACCCCTTTTTGTTCAAATGGAAAAGTTACAAAATTTTGATGAGCTGCGAAAAGCGTTTTGTAAAAATTAGAATAACCCAAAAAAAACAGCCCTTCCAAACGGGAAAGGCTGCTACTTTACACTCACTAGTTTATGAAACTTAAGCCGACGTCTTTTTTATAAAAGACTCCGATTCTTTGAAAAAAGTTTGTTGCCACTCAGGCAATTTATTTTAAAACTTTGTTAATCTTCTGTTTTTTTTGAAAAAGGTTATTTTCCCAATTTAAATAGGAAAACCCTCCTCTTTTTAGTACGCAATATTGTTCAAAATGTTACACTCCAAAGGATAAAAAATTTTTGCCTCAAGTTAAAACTTGAATACCAATTTCACAAATTATTAAATGCCAATTTTTTATAAAAATGAAAACCATCTATGTGAATTGATTTTTTTTCAACGGCTAAAAACGAATTGGTTTTCATAAAATTGGACTTTAAATTCAAATGAAAGTTTAATTAAAGCCTATATTAAACCCTCGAAAAGCGAAAGGTGTATTTATCAGGTTGCGGTTTGATAAAAGCCAGTGCAACATTGAATTGAGGAGCGACAAACACAAAAAAGACTGTAAATGAACGAGTTACAAGGAAAATTCATACTAGTGGCAGGTGGCACGGGTAGTGTGGGTGAAGGTCTGGTTTTGTCTTTTATGCGTGCTGGTGCAACGGTGATTGTGCCGATCAGAAACACAGAAAAAGCTGTGGAATCGCAAAACTACGTGCAAGGCATTGGCTCGGGCGAATTGCTTTTTGTGGAAGGCACGCTGGATACAGAAGAAAACGCCCTAAAACTGCGGGATGATGTGCATCGCATTGCACCCAATCTTGACCTGGCGGTAGCGTCTATCGGCGGTTGGTGGCAAGGGCTGCCGCTCACTTCTTTGCGCATGGACACCTGGAATTCTATTGTTGCGAACAATTTAACCAGCCATTTCCTGGCAGTGCGCGCATTTGTACCGCTTCTGCATCCTAAAACCGGTATTTATGTGCACATCAATGGCTTCAGCGCCGAGCAGCCCTACCCCATGGCAGCCGCTGTGGCGATGATGGCAGCTGCGCAAAAAATGATGGTGTTGACCTTGTCGGAAGAGTTGAAACCCACGAATTTAAAGGTATTTGAATTGATTTTAGGACCTATCAAAACCCGGCAGCGGCTGCAACACAGCAAAGGCAAAGACAATTGGTACTTCCCGGAAGAAATTGGCGATTACATTATCAAAATATTGCAAAATCCGCCTAAAGAAGTGGTGCATCGCTTGTTAGAAAAGAGGACTCAAGGATCAAGTAACTAAGTCGTTTTGAATTTGCTCACAAGCCCTCCCACTCTTTAGAAGTGCGGTACACCGTTCCTTTGAAAAGCGCTACGGTTTCATCGTGTTGATTTTTGACAATTACACGATAATTCGCTATTTTTTCACCTAAATATTCCTCTTCGGCGAAAGCCGTAAGAATGTCACCCTCTTGTAAAGATTTGAGATGCGAAATAGAAGTTTCAATAGATACCGCATGCCGACCGCGCGAATTGGAAGCAAAGGCTAAAGCACTGTCTGCCAAAGAAAAAGTAATGCCGCCGTGCGCCATGCCAAAACCATTGAGCATTTCTCGCCGAATGGTCATACGCAGCACACTCCTACCAGCGTTATCTTCTAAACGTTCAATTCCAAGCCATTGACTAAAAAAATCATGTTCATACATGCGATTTACAATCTGGGTCGCTTGCGCTTTAAAAGTCATTTTCTCTGTTTTTTAATGTGCAAGATTGGAAGAAAAAGTGTAAATTTGATACTTGGACTTTAGAATTGGAGGTTAGATATTGATTTTTTATAATTTCTAAAGCAAATATTTTGAATTTAAATCAACGATCCAATTGTCAAAATCTAATATTCATCTAATCAACTACTAACTGCTAAACTGTGAGTGAACTGGACCTCGTAAAAGGCTGTTTGCGGGAGGATCAGCATTGTCAAGCTGAGTTTTTTCGGCGCTACTCCGGAAAGATGCTTACGGTTTGTCTGCGGTACGCTCGCCATCGCATGGAAGCAGAGGACATTTTGCAGGACGCATTTATTAAAATTTTTGACCATATCGGTCAATTTGAGTCGAAAGGCTCGCTCGAAGGCTGGATCCGCCGCATTGTGGTGAATACTGCTCTGAAAAAATACCACCAGAAAAGTTTTAAAGACGAAGCTATTGGCATTGATGAAGGATTTGATTTATCTTTGGAGCCTTCTATCTACGCCGATTTGCACGAGGAAGAATTACTCAACCTCATTGCCCAACTGCCCGACGGCTATCGGGTGGTTTTTAATTTATATGCAATTGAGGGTTATAGCCATCACGAAATTGCTGAGATACTAGGCATTGAGGAAAGTACCTCGCGTACACAATTGCTCAAAGCTCGTAGAATGTTACAGGAACGAATTGTGGATTTACAAAAAATCGCGGTATGAGCCGACGACCACATCCCATAGACAACGTTTTTCGCCAAAAACTGGAGCACCACGCCTCCGAAACACCGGATTACCTTTGGCAAGGTATTGTCCGTCAACGCAATATGCAACGCACCACGCACCTGCGCTGGCGAGAGCGACTGTTGTTGGCTGCTGCCTTGCTGTTGTTTGTGTACGCAAGTCTGCTGACCTGGCACATGCGACAGATGCAGCCTTCATTGGGAAATTTCCCGATTTCTGTGGCAAAAGTTTTTAATAATACCAATAATCAGGCGCAACAAGCAGCTATTGCAATGCCGACACCCGCTTCGAAGGTTAACAACGAACCTCTAAACCCAACAACTGCAGCTGCTACAATCCATTCAAATAACGCTATTCTTCATACTTTATCTATTCAAAATCAAACAGTTGAAAACCTATCAGGACAATTCGTCCAAAGTTTAAAAAATTTGCCGACTGAAACCACCTTGACGCCCGCCAACCCAGCTTTATCCGCCTTTCAGTTGAGTATATTGCCGATTACATTGCAACAGCAATTGAAACAAACTCCAAAATTACCTTATGAGCCTTCTAAATGCGCAGCGTTTAGCGATCACAAGGTGCGTTTTTATTTTGATGTGCTTGCTTCGCCAGACGTTGCTTTCCGCAATATCCAAGCGACCACCAGCGATTTTGAGTCGTATGCGGCTACGCGCAAGGAGACCGAAGCCGCGCGTTACAATTACAGTCTGGGTGCAAGATTTTCTGCTGTAAGCAATAGCGGCATGGCGCTGCGTGCAGGCATCAATTATTCGGAAATCAATGAACGCTTCGAACTGCTCAACGGCACTCGAATCGTGATTACTTACGATCAAAATGGCAACATCATTGGCAATCCAGATACCATTACCGATAAAATTATAACCAACAACCGTTATCAAACTTTGGATATTCCGGTAATGATCGGGTACGAAATTCCCATCAAAAAAATGACGCTGGCAATCAATGGCGGCGCTTATTTCAATCTTCATTTCAAACCGGAAGGCGAATTTTTATCGCCCTATGACAATCGTCCGGTCAGCTTTTCCAATAACGAAAATCCAGAAAACACTCTGCCTGCATTTCGCGAGAAGCTAGGCGTTGGCTGGTATGGCAGCGTTGGCGTGCATTATAAAATCAGCCCACACCTACAAGTGCTGGTAGAGCCGCATTTGCGATCCTACACGACCTCGTTCACGCGCGATGATTTTATGACGGAACAAAAATACCTGACGGCGGGCATTTTTGTGGGGTTGAGGCATCAGTTTTCGTTGTAAATTATTAAATGTTTATATAGCTTCTTTGAAATTGAATTAATATTATTTTCGACTTTGCCATCTTAAGATTTGAGTCTCTATATCATCCATAAAAATTTTTATTCCACCTTGTTGCCTATTTGCTTCATTACGTGTAATAAGGCGAATCAGTTCAGTTGGTAATCTCTTAATTTGTTCACAAAAAGATGCAAACTTATTTTTCATAATTTCGGTCGGCTTATCAGCAGCAGCAGTATAAATCTGATCGTTCTGATTTATTCTAGTCCGCAGATCAGTTTCTGAAATTCCCAAGAGATTAGCATATTCCTGTGAATAAAGTCCTAAAATTTCCCATGCCCATCTTTCAGGAACATCTTCTCCTGGTAAAAATAACGGAGTAATGCTTTTACCAAAATCTTCGGCTGTTTTTTTTAAGCTATTCTCTAAATTGTGTGCATCGCCATCAAGAACAAAAATAAAATTATCTAAAAGGTTAAATTTAGCGATAGCTTGAATATGTTGAGCAAATTGGTTTTTACCGGTATCTCTGCCAATCACTACATCATCATGTATCAAACCTAATTTAGGATTTAAATAATCTAAAATACCAAATAAGAAAGCTTCTGCAATGTCATCCTCGCACAAAATAGATAACTTTTCTAATGATTGTCCATAAAATGCTTTCTGAATAACATCTTTATAAGCTGGTTTAACAATTACATTATCATCTGTCCTTTCTAAAAATATTCTTCCCTCTACGGGTACACAATCTAAAATAACTGGGCTATGGCTTGTTACAATTATTTGCAAATCATTGCGTAAAGCAAGGCGTTGTAACTCCAGCATAATTTGTTGTTGCGTGAAAGGATGCATTCCTGCCTCAATTTCATCAATTAAAACCAATCCATTTTTGAGGTTAGAAATATCCTTTGAAATTCGTAAAATTGCTCTTTCGCCTGCCGACATATGAAATTCCGAATACTTGGCTGTATCAATATTATCTCTAACCGCAAAGAGTAACTCTTTACCTCCTTTTTTTAACATAGTAATATCTTTATATTTTAAAGGTAAAATCCTTTGCGCAAACGCAATTAAATCAGAAGTGATACTCTCTGCTCTAAAGTCCCCTTTTTTAGAGGCTATTTGTAAAACACTTCTTACCTCTGAGGGGCTAGTCATGTTGGCTAGTGTTCTTACATATAATGGTCTTTCTGGCTGCTCTCCTCCTTGCTGCCCCATAAAACTTCGATTCCAGGATTTTCCTTTTGCCCACCGCATACTGGTTCTCTTTCCTTTATGTATGTAGTAAAATTCAAAACTGGTTGTTTGATCGGTATCCGAAAAATTTGGGTTTGTTTTAATTTTAAGACTAGGGAAAAGTGCAGATGGTGTATTATCTTTAGGATTGCTTCCAGGAACTTTATATGCGCAGGCACAGGCAAAAAGAACAGTAGATTTACCAGAAGCATTTGGACCTGCTACCACACTTACAGGAAAGTCAAATCGAACCGACAAATCTTTTATTCCTCTTATATTTTTAATCGAAATTTCTTCTAAAAATTCCCTATATTGTACTTTTTTCGCTCGTAGCTGCTCCCAAATTTGATTAAGGTTTCTCTGAATCATAAATCAAGTTAATTTACATGTAATTTCTTTTAATCAAAACACTTGGCTTCTTTGGAACGTTTCAACTGTCAAAAATAGCTTTTCTTTTCTGCATTCCCTAACTTTGCGAAGCAAGCGTTGAGCAGGTTATCTATAAAGTACAAAACTAAACTTCTTTAACCCTCTCAACCTTACTACACCTATGATTAAATACCAAAAAGATACCGACAACATCGTCACCCTCACGCTGGATATGGCGGGCAGAGCAGAGAATGTGATCAATCATGAAATTGGCGATTTATTTTTGCCGGTGTTGCGGCAGTTACAGCAGGAGAAAGCGCGGGGCGTGCTGCGTGGCGTGATTATTACATCGGCTAAAAAAACTTTTTTATCGGGCGGGGATTATGAATATTTGTACCAGGCGCAGGATGCCCACGAAATTTTTGCTTTTAATAAAAAATTACAACAGTTCTTGCGGGATTTGGAAGTGCCGGGCGTACCGGTAGTGGCGGCGATCAATGGTACTGCGCTTGGTACGGGGTTTGAGGTGGCGTTGGCTTGTCATCATCGCATTGTGATAGATGATCCTAAAATTCGGGTCGGCTTACCAGAGATTTTGATCGGTCTAATTCCCAGTGGCGGTGGCATCATTCGGCTCATGTGGCTGCTGGGCATTGAAAAAGCTTACACAGTACTCACCAGTGGCAAGCGTTACACGCCCCGCGAAGCCCTGGAAACACGCATCATCGACGAACTTGCGAGCAATCGCCGCGATATGCTCGACAAAGCAAAAACCTGGCTCTTGCAAACCAAAGAAGGACGTCGCCCCTGGGATCGCCCCAACCGAACCATTCCAAATGGTACTGCCAAAGACCCCTTGGTTGCCCGAAAAATTCAACAACTCACGGCGCATCTTTTAGCAGCGCAGCCCAATTTTCCAGCGCCACAGGCAGTGGTTAATGTGCTGTCGGAAGGTTCCATTGTGGACTTCGACACGGCTCGTCGTATTGAGAGTCGGTATTATACGAGTTTGCTTTGCAGCCAGGAATGTAAAAACATGATAAAAGCTTTCTGGTTTGATTATAATTTTATAGCGGAAGGTAAATATCGACCGAAGGGATTTGGTAAATTTCGTCCGAAAAAAGTAGGAATCATTGGTGCAGGGCAAATGGGCTCAGGTATTGCATTAAGTTGCGTAGTAAATGGAATGGACGTTATTATAAAAGATGTATCAAAATCTATTGCTGAACGCGGCAGAGAGCTTATTACTCGTAAGTTGAATGAAATGATTCAATCCGGCGAACTGCCTGCCGAAGAGCGAAACGCCACGCTGCAACGCATTCGCACCACCGAAAATTCCCATGATTTTAGTGAATGTGACATTGTAATAGAAGCCGTTTTTGAAAATCAACCGCTTAAACAGAAAGTATTGAAGGAAGCAGAGGAATATATGGATGAGTATTCAATTTTTGCCAGCAATACCATCTCTATCCCGATTACCAAACTCGCGCAAGGCTCTGTTCGCCCCAGCAATTACGTGGGTTTGCACTTTTTTCATCCAGCGGAGGAAGTTCCCCTGGTGGAAATTGTACGCGGCGCTCAAACCTCTGAAGAAACCATTGCTCGTGCGTTTGATTTTGTCAGAACCATTCACAAAACACCCATTATTGTAAAGGATGACTGGGGATTTTATGTAGCCCGTGTACAGAATACTTTTATATTAGAAGGCATCACGATGTTAAAGGAAGGCTACCCGCCGACGTTGATAGAAAACCTGAGTTTGCAAGCAGGTATGCCCAAAGGACCGCTGGCATTGGCTGATGATATGGGGCTGGATTTGGTGATGCGCTATGAAAAACAAGCCGCCGAACATTATGGCGCTAAATACATTCAACACCCGGCAGTAAATGTTTTAAATAAAATGCTCGATGAATTAAAACGACCGGGTAAAGCTAAAAAAGCGGGCTTTTATGATTATCAAAATGATAAACGCCAATTATGGTCAGATCTAACGACTCACTTCCCCACGACCCTGCAAAATTATGATAAAAAAGATATAATTGAACGTTTTTTATTTACACAAGTGCTTGAGGCTGTGTGGTGTATGCAAGAGCGCGTCATTCATTCCATACCAGCGGCAAATCTGGGCAGCATTTACGGTTGGGGATTTCCAGCTTTCAAAGGCGGCGTGATTCAGTATATTCACGATTATGGAATCGCAGCATTTTTAGAAAAATGTAATAATTTTCAAAAAAAATACGGGCAGCGTTTTAAAGCGCCTAAATTTCTGCGGCAAATAGTTGAGCCACTCCTGGAAGTTTAAAAAA
>CAZFBN010000160.1:0-11878 GCA_964517145.1 uncultured Saprospiraceae bacterium | reverse complement strand
CCATGTCTTACTTTAAATACGTATTTATTTTAACATCGCTTTTTTTATTAATAACGCTTAAAATTACCCCCTTAAAAGCACAGCAGGCAGCCTTCTCACAGCCTTATGGCAACAATGCAAAAGTTGGTAAATTTGCGACCGTAAACGGTATCAAAATGTATTATGAAATATATGGCGAAGGACAGCCGATGCTGTTGATTCATGGCAATGGCGGCGACATCGCAAGTATGGGCAATCAAATTGAATATTTTTCAAAATATTATAAATGTATCATAGCTGATAGTCGCGCGCATGGCAAATCGGAGGAAGGCACAGGACGCCTGATGTATGAGCAAATGGCAGCCGACTGGGCAGCGCTGCTCGACCAATTGAAAATGGATTCAACCTATGTCATCGGTTGGAGCGATGGAGGCATTCTAGGATTATTACTAGCGATTCATCATCCGAAAAAAGTAAAAATGTTGGCGGTGATGGGCGCTAATCTGCGTCCCGATACCTCTGCGGTGTACGCATGGGCGGTCGATTGGGTGGCGAAAGCAGACAAAGAGGTGGATGCTATGATCGCTAAAAAAGACCCGTCGCAAAACTGGGCTTTGCAGAAGAAACACTTGGATTTATTGGGTAAGCAGCCAAATATTCCTGTCTCTGACCTTGCAAAAATTGCCGCACCAACGCTGGTTTTAGGCGGCGACCGCGACGTCATTCGCGAAGAGCATTTTGTGCAAATTTACCAACGTATTTCAAATGCCCATCTCTGCATTTTTCCTGGCGAAACGCACATGATACCCATGACCGATTCTGAGTTGTTTAACGCAACGGTGCATCGCTTTTTCAAAAAGCCATTTACTCGACCAGATACAAAAGATTATTTTAAATAAAACTCATTTGTCTTGGCGTAGCGCTTGGCTTAGAATGATAAAACCAAGAACAAATAGAACAAGTGCTATAATACCAAAAACATTATTCTGATGCTTATTAAGTAAAATACTTACTAAACTTAATATTGGCACCGCAAAAATAAAAAAACCGCCCAAATAACTACCTGCAAGTATAAATAATATTCCAACCATGAGACACAGGAAAGCAGCAAGCCCTACTTTGTTCAGTGGCTTTTTTCCCTCTGCCTGCTTAGTTAGTTTTTTCAGCAAACTATTAAAAACCAATCGTTTGAAAAAAGGTAATTTTACTTGCTTTACTTCAATATTAGTGGTCGCGGGATTCGCTATACGAAAAGAATCAACTGGCATGATGACCGCATATGAATTATTGCTTATTAAAAGCATTAAGACGATAAAAAAGAAATAAAGCTTTTTCATAGTAATCAATTTTTATTTTTTCATTATTACATCTACGATTTCCTTCCGAAAGGCAGTAAAAACGGGCTTTAAATCGCTATCCGCATCAGTACCATAATTAATTAAATAAGACAATGTAATATCCTGATTCGGGAAATAAAATAAATCGGCACTGTAAGCGAGGTCGCGTCCGCGATGCCCCAGTGCGTACTCATTGGCGGGGCGATCATAAAAATCCTTGCGAATGGTAACGCCGTAGCCTTCCTGGTCTTTCAGGTCTTCTGCTGTGATGCGTATCATTTCTTGTAAAGAAGCAGCTTGTAATAAGGTTTTATCACGTAATAATGCTTCGATAAAGTGCTGTAAATCAAACACCGTGGAATAAATACCGCCATAACCATTTCCACTACCCGTATTAAAATTCGTCATATTTACAATGGTGCCATTATTATACAAATCATAATAGCCTTGCGCTACAAACTTTGGCAGCGGATCATGCCAATAATAATAAGTGTTTTGTAAACCCAGCGGTTGTAATATTTTCTCACGCAATAATTTCGCATGATCCTCTCCGGTCGCGCCCTCAATTGCCATAATTGCGAGTAGTAAATTCGTATTAGAATATTCGAGTTGCGTACCTGTTTCAAATACAGCATTTATTCCATAAACATATTTTAACAACTCAGCAGGACGCCATTCTTTCGCCGGATTATTTAGTACCGCTAAATAAAATCCGTTTTGATCAATTAAATCAGGGATACCGCTGGTATGATTTAATAATTGTCGAATGCTTACTTTATTAATATTGACAACGAAGTTGTTTAAAATTAAAGATTTTATTTAATATGACAGAGGCAATTCGACGCTACATTCTCTTGTTCAAGAGTAGATTGTTGAATCTTCCAAAATACGAGAACGTAGGAGCTTAGTTTGAAAAGATATTACGATTTTTCATTAATTTTAAACAAGCTCAACTTTATCTGAATAATCGTGCTTTAAATATTTAGTAAGCGGCGCGTCCAATTGCATTTTATCTTCTTCGACCAATTTCATGATTAAAGCGCCGATAAATATTTTAGTAACACTTGCTGCTTTTGATACATGGCAAGGCTGCATTTTTATCTTTTGATCAATATCTGCCATGCCCGCCGCGCCGTACCAAGTGCCATTTTGATCGCGCAACAACAGCGAAATACCTGGCAATCCTTGCTGGGTGTATTTATTTAGTACATTCTGAAAAGCTATTGATTTCGGATGGGAATCAGGCGAAGGAAGATTAATATTACAATCGGCAGTTGTGCCAATTTCATCTTCTTTACATCCTGATATTATAAAAACACTAAAAATCATTATAAAAAACCAGTTTTTATACAGTGTTTTCATGATTTATCAATTTGAAGGTTAAAAAAGGGGATTGCGACGCCGAAATGGAAAGCAGAACTCGGTAATACGGGTACGTATTCATTTACAAAAGGCACTTGAATGTAAAATTGCTGCGCCATGAAAAGGCGTAAGTTGTTCCACTTTTCGACGGTGTAACCCATGCCAATACTCATGGAAGCCATGCCCTGTGGGCGTCCCAGCGTATGCTTGCGCTCGTAGATGCCTTCGCTGGTCAGTTCAAAAATCTGAGCATCCGGAATGGCATGTAAATAACCGATGCCGAAGCGTCCTTCAAGATCAAATACCTCAAAATGATGTCGGTAGCCTAATTCTGAAAAAAGCTGAATGCTATGCTGCACATAATGATGATAAGTATAACCAAACTTCGCGGTTTGAAACCATTCACTTATACTATTATCATTATATCGGAACTCGGTGCCGACCGAAAAGCCCGGATGCATTGGCGTGCCCCAAAAGCCCAGTTTTCCGGAGCCGGGCAGCAGTGTTGAATTATTATAAATAGTAATAACCAAAGGACGGCGTGTGATAAGCGGCGGTGTATATTGTGAAAAAGCCAGGATGCCCATTGTCAATAGCAATAACACTAGACACCCGCGCGTACAGGACGAGTTCATATTCAAGGTTATTTTGGTTAGGAAATTCCTTTAAATAACCTTAAATTTTTTATTTATACAATGATAAAAATCAATCATTCAGGTTTAAAAATCAAGCGGTTTTTCGATAATTCCAAATAGCTAATCCATTGAAAATCAGTCCAAAAAACAGCACAGTAAATAACTGCGGTAAAATATCCGTAAAGCCACTACCTTTTATTACAATCGCTCGAATGGCTGTAACAAAATGGGATACTGGATTGACCCAGGCGATCACCTGAGCCCAATTGGGCATACTTTCAATCGGCGTATAAAGACCACTTAATAAGATAAAAATCATCATAAAAAAGAAGGCAATCAGCGTAGCCTGCTGTTGTGTGTCGGCAAAAGTGGACACCAGCAACCCAATACCTAAAACCGACAATAAATACACCATTCCAAAACCAAAAATGGTCAGGTAGCTGCCAACTGGCACAATGCCGAATACTACATAGCTGACTATCAAGCCAATAGCAAGAGAAATCAACCCTAAAAACCAGAAAGGAATTAATTTTCCTAATAAAAATTGATATTTTTTCACCGGTGTTACATTGATTTGCTCAATGGTGCCGATTTCTTTTTCTTTTACAATATTCATCGCCGCCAAAAAACTGCCCACCATTGTTACTAAAACAACTAAAATACCGGGCACAATGAATAAATGATAATCAATATTTGGATTGTACCAATTCGCGGTTTGAATTTCAATCAGCGGCATTTCATTATATTTTGGCATCACAATCCAATCTGTTCTGATCTCCCGATTAAAATCATTAATAATTTGCGCCGCGTAGCCCGTGCCCAATCCTGCCTTTACACCATTAATTGCATTGGCTTCGAGCATGATCTTCGCCTCGTTTTCTTTGATCAAATCCCGTTCAAAATTCGCCGGAATGGTGAGTAAAATATCTGCTTTATCTTGTTCAACTACCTGTAAAGCTTGAGAATAAGAATTAGAATAATCCGTCAATCGAAAATAGCCCGACGCGGTCATTTTGGAAACCAAACGCTGCGAATACGTCGAATGATCGTGATCCACCACTGTTAAATTAATATTTTTCACCTCATAGTCCGCCGCAAAAGGCAATATTATAAGCTGCACAATGGGCATAATAAATATCACCCGCAGGATAGACGGATCACGAAATATTTGGCGAAATTCTTTTTGTAACAAAAATTTTAAAGTTCTCATTTTTTTTAATTGTGTTCTGGTGTTAAAGTGTTCATGTGAACTCAACCTCCTCAACCTTTACTCCAACCTTACTTTAAACCTCGTTACACTTATTCCAATCAAAATCACTGCCATACCCGCCAGAATCAGCGTTTCTTTCCAAATAGCAAAAAAGCCCAATCCTTTGATCATCACCGATTTTACAATAGAATAAAACCATTTTGCAGGTACAATATTGGAAACAACTTGTAATGGAATCGGCATATTTTCAATTGGAAACATAAATCCACTAAATATAATGGTGGGCATTAATAATCCAACTAATGATATAAACATGGCAATCTGCTGCGAATTCGTCGCGGAAGAAATTAATAATCCTAGTGCCAGGGAGGTTAAAATGAATAATAAACATTCAAATAATAATAAAACTAAACTTCCGTTAATCGGCATTTCCAGCACATATACACTTAAAATCAGGATGATTATTACATTTAAAAAAGATAGAACTAAATAAGGTAGCGCTTTTGTTAATACCACGAGTAATGGTTTCATCGGAGAGACTAATAAAATTTCCATGGTACCGGTTTCTTTTTCTTTTACAATTGCTACCGAGGTCATTAATGCGGATAATAACATCATCACCATTGCCATTACACCAGGTACAAAATTAAAAGCGCTTTTTAATTGCGGGTTATATAACATCCTGGTTTCTACATTAATTGTGTATGGCAATTGTTGATTATTTAATAATTCATTTTGATAATCGCGTATAATATTGGAGGCATAATTTGTAATAGTCGTAGCGGTATTCGTATCAGTAGCATCGGCGACGAGCTGCACTTGCGCGGCATTGGTATGTAATAATTCCTCCCGAAAATTAGCAGGAAATATAACAACCATTTTGGCTTGTCCTTTGCGGAATACGTCCTCGATTTCAGTATCCGAATGAATATTTTTCACCACAGTGAAATAACGGCTTGCGTCCACTCGATTCACAAGTAGTTGAGAAGCTTCATCTTTTGATTGATCAAAAATTGCAATTTTTACATTCTTTACTTCATTGGATAATGCAAAGCCGAATAATAAAATTTGCACCACCGGCAAACCAAACATAAAAAATAAAGTGCGCTGGTCGCGGAGGATATGGTAGAATTCTTTTTTGACGAATGCAGTGAATTGTTTCATTTTTTAAGCTTTAAGCCTTTGCTAACGGATTTTTATTATATTGAAGTTGTTTAAAATTAAAGATTTTGTTTAATATGAAAACGAACCAGTAAAGTTGATAAAGCACCTAATATCGCCACCAAGGCACAAAATCACTAAGTCTCACGAAAGCTTTGTGTAAAATTTGTGCCTTTGTGTATTTGTGGCAGATCGTAAAAAACACTCATTTATTGATTAATATTAAGATTATTTATCAACTTTAAACAAGCTCATTGCTTTAAATTTTCTATTACTCTTTATTCTTGTTACTTTTTTGCATCGCCCAAAAAAGTAACCAAAAAACGCTCGGCAACTCCAATTGCTCCGCTGGATTTGCCGAGCCTCCCGCGCAGTTGTATTTCAAAATATAATATTACAAAGTAATAAAATACTATTCGCTTCGTACCGCTTTGCGGGCGAGTTGGACAAAAACTTCATCCATCGAATCGGCGCTAAATGTTTTCTTTAATCCGATAGGGGAATCGAGGGCGTCGATGCGTCCGTCCACCATGATGCTCACGCGGTTACAATATTCGGCTTCATCCATGTAATGCGTTGTAACAAAGACAGTTATACCTTCATCAGCAGCTTCATATATCATATCCCAGAATTGGCGGCGTGTGACGGGGTCAACACCACCAGTGGGTTCGTCGAGGAATACTATTTTAGGTTCGTGTAATATAGCAACTGAAAAAGCGAGTTTTTGTTTCCAGCCCAAAGGCAGCGATTTTACTGGTTTATCGGCTTCCGATTCGAGTTGCAAACGGTCAATTAATGTCTGACTTTTACTTTTTAAAATCCCATTTTTTAATCCGTAAATACCGCCATATAATTGAATATTTTCCCGAATCGTTAAATCTTCGTACAATGAAAATTTTTGACTCATGTAACCAATATTCTGCTTGATTTTTTCCCGTTGCCGAAACACGTCGAAACCCGCCACTTCTGCTGCGCCGCTCGTGGGATGCAATAAGCCGCAGAGCATGCGCATCGCCGTGGTTTTGCCTGCGCCGTTCGCACCCAGAAAGCCGAAAATTTCACCCTGCGACACATCAAATGTAATGGCATCAACGGCAGTGAAATTGCCGAAGCGCTTGGTTAATTTATCAGTTTCGATTACTACTTTATTCATTTTATTTTATTATTTGACATTTTTTATTTATTATTTTTTATTTGACGTTACCCGCATGACTTTGACATTTTTTGTAAGACATTACTTATGGGATGTTTGTAATATTTAATTGAATAAAAAACATCAAAATTCAAATAATAAATAATTAATCTTTCATAAGTGCCATGAAGCAATCTTCAATATTTGGTTCAATTTCATTTACTTCAACATGGTGAAAATTTTGTTTTTGTAAATACTGTATAATACCGTCAGCAGTCCTATTATCATTTTTTAAGGTCAGGTGGTGGGTATCGCCGAAGGCATAGCAACTTTCCGTTTGTTCATAATTTCGTAACACATTTAGTAAGCGATACATATTATCGGAGCGGACAGCCCATAATGTTTTTTTGTAATTTTGAATAATTTGTCGGGGTGGATCCACTTCCAGGATTTCGCCTTTTTGAATCAATGCTACACGGTCGCAGAGGCTGGCTTCGTCCATATATGGCGTAGAAACCAATATTGTAATACCTTGACCTTTAAGACCTTTTAACATTTCCCAAAATTCCTTGCGGCTCACGGCGTCCACGCCGGTAGTGGGTTCGTCGAGAAACAAGACTTCGGGTTTGTGAATCAAAGCGCAACAAAGCGCGAGTTTTTGTTTCATCCCGCCAGAAAGCTTACCGGCTTTACGTTTTTTGAAGGGTTCGATCTGGATGTAAATATCTTTAATCAAATTATAATTTGCTTCGACGGTTGTATTAAAAACCGTTGCAAAAAATTCAAGATTTTCCTCTACGCTTAAATCTTGATATAATGAAAAGCGCCCAGGCATATAGCCGACGCGCTGACGGATTTCTTTGTAATCTTTTACGACATCATAACCGAGGACAGTCGCCGTGCCTTCATCCGGAACAATGAGGGTGGTCAAAATCCTAAACAGCGTAGTCTTGCCAGCACCGTCGGGACCGATGAGTCCGAAGAGTTCGCCGGGTTGCACTGCTAAGTTGATGCCGTGGAGAGCTTGGACTTTGGAGGCGGTGTAGGATTTGGTTATATTTTTGATTTCAACGGTATTCATTTTATTTTTTTTTCTAAGTAGCAATCTCTGGTTGCTATGCTTTTTATTTTTACTTTATTGCTTGGCTATCAAGCTTTTATCTTTTTCTTGTTACTTTTTGTCATTGCCACAAAAAGTAACCAAAAAGGTCTAGGCAACTCCAATCCCTCCGGAGGATTTGCCGCCCTCCTGCGATAAGTATTTCATATGGGCATTCATAATAATTTGAAAATTTCGGCTTTAAATTTGCTCGTCATTACGTTTTCTCTTTTGAAAACGGGTGTTGCGTGAGGGATAGGAGCGATACCGACAGCCCCCGACCCCCGAGGGGAGGAAGGGATGGAGGTAAGAGCGGATAGCCCGACCCCCGATAGCCCTGCTATTTCTATTGTTTTTGGTACGAATGTTTTCGGACTATCGGGGGGCACGCCCAAATTATTTTTTTTCAGCCTAAAGGCTGGTAGTTTGGGTTCAGCCTGAAGGCTGTGGGACGAAAGGCAGCGTAAACGCTGCGCTACAGTTTTACTTCGCCGTACATGCCGATTTTCAGGTAGCCGTCGTTGGGGACTTTGATTTTGATGGCATAGACGAGGTTTTGGCGTTCTTCTTTGGTTTGGATGGTTTTGGGGGTAAATTCGGCTTTGTCGCTGATCCAGGTGATGATGCCGGGCATCTCTTTGTAGCCGCTGTCGCCGTTGTCCACCAATACGGTTACATTTTGTCCGAGTTTGAAGGTAGGTAATTGATTACCAGTCACATACGCGCGGAGCGTGAGAGTGTCGAGCGGGGCGATTTTGTACAAGGCTTTGCCGGGAGCCGTGATTTCATTGGCTTCGGCGTATTTGGTCAGGACGGTGCCGGTCAAAGGGTTGGTGATGGTGCAATTTTCGAGCTGGTCTTCGATCTGGGCGACGCGAAGGCGCTGCGGATCGGATTCGCTGAGGATGCCTCTGTTTTGAATGGCAACTGCCTCGCGCTGGGCTTTGATTTGGTTTTGCAAAACTTTGATTTGGCTTTGGGCGGCGGCGATTTGTTGTTTGAGAACGTCAATGGCACCGTTGATGTCGTCGAGTTGCTTGGAAGGCACGGCGTCGGCTTTCACGAGGTTTTCGATGCGTTTTTGTTCGCGCTGCTGCACATTGAGTTGCTCTTTGAGCACGTTAATGTTACTTTGCTGGGCGGCGATTTGCTGCTCGTAAATGAGAATTTGCGGTGATGCGCTATTGGTTTTTTGTTGCAAAGCGTTGAGACTGGCTTGGGCTTGTTGCTTTTGCAAATCCACATTGCTGCAATCAATGATGCCGACTTGCTGTCCGGCTTGGAGTTGGTTGCCTTCTTCGACGTTGAATTGCGTGAGTTTGCCGCTGGCTTCGGCGGAAATAATGACTTCTTCGGCTTCGAAGGTGCCGGTGGCGTCGAATTTGCTATTTTTATTATTACAAGCGAAGGCTGTAATGGCTAATATGATGATGATGAAGTATTTTTTCATGGTATTGTGAATATTTTCTTTTTATTTAATTTTCTTGAGCGATATTTAGTTTTTTTGCTCTATTTTTTTAGCTTTATTGCTAATTTTTTTGCTTTAATTTTTTTTCTTGTTACTTTTGGCATTGCCCCAAAAGTAACCAAAAGGTCTAGTCCGTTAAACTCGCTCCGCTCAAACAGTAACGGACGGGCTCTCCCGCGCAGGGGTATTTCAAAATTACATTGGTTATCTTAATAAAAGGATTACTTTAAATCCTTTAAAATTAATCAGTTATAATCATAACATCATAAAGATCAGTGTGCTATTACTGTCCGCTAGTAATTTTATAATTGGCTTTTGCTAATTCTAATTGCAACTCATGGATAGCTAAGTTTAATTTTGCCTGGTTTTCGGCATTTAGCTCGACTAAATAATCGGCAGAAGTGATGATGCCGTTATCGAGTTGATTTTCAGCTGTTTGACGGATGGATTCGCGCAATGTAATCTGCTGCTGATCCTTTTGTAATAATTCTTGTAATCGGGCGATGTCGTTATTTAATTGGGTTAATTGGGTGTTGGTGTTTAATAAAAACGCTTGTTTTTGTAAATCCACTTGTTGCTGCTGAATGGTTAATAATTGCCGATCATTATTTTGTTTGCCATTATAAAATTCAGAGAAATTCCATCGAACACTTGCGCCTAAAATGGCATACGTCGTAAAATCATTATCTAAAAAATTTAATCCGGGGCGACCGTAGCCACCTGTCACAAAAGCGCCAAACTTAGGCATATTGCGGGCTGGAATCAAATCACTTTGCGCCGCCAGGAGTTGGTTTTGATATTGATATAATGTTAATTCGGGGCGTGTAATGTTGTTGGTAAATGTAGATGGTTCTCCTCCTGGCTTGGCGAAAGTGGTATTTTCAGTGATGTCGGTTTTTAATAATAAACTGAGCGACTGAATAGCGGTGCGGCGATTGGCGCGGATTTCAATGGCTTGGGCTTCGGCATTGAGCAACTCGGCTTGCAGGCTGTTCAAATTCGCTTTGGTGGACGTGCCATTGGCGACGGCGGCTTCGGCTTTTTTGATGCGGGCTTTTAAATTACTTTGTAATATTTCATTTAGCTGCAATTGTTCTTCTGTTAATAAAACATTGAAATACAATTGATTAACACGACTTTGCAAATTATATAATTCCACTTCGGTGCGTTGCTTTTCGACTTGGGTGGAGGCGTTTTGTACGTTTTTCGAGCGAGCGGTGACGCCGCCGTCCCAGATCGTTTGGCGCAGGTCGAGTGTGGCTTTGTACTGGTCTTTGCTCACCGTTGGCACATTAAAACCCGGAATTTCAATAGGCAGTTCAGTCACTTGCGTTTGGTAGGTCGCTTGGGCGTTCAATTCCAAAGTTGGTAAATAATTTTTGTTTAAATTGTTGATTTGCAGTCGATTGGCTTCTTCCAAGAGTGGTAATTGTTGAGCCGTCGGGTAATTCGTGCGCGCCAATTGGTACGCTTGTTCGAGGGTTAAAGTGGGCTCCTGCGCGTGTAAGGCAGCAGC
This sequence comes from uncultured Saprospiraceae bacterium, assembly GCA_964517145.1. Lineage (GTDB taxonomy): Bacteria > Bacteroidota > Bacteroidia > Chitinophagales > Saprospiraceae > JADJNW01. Next base: position 979 of record CAZFBN010000160.1, on the reverse strand, counting down.
CCCGATGAAAAATATCAGAAAAATGCGGATAGTCTTCATTGTGTTTTTGTATTAAAATGTTTGTGTGTTCACGTCTAGGCGAAACTTACACAACTGCATTTATTTTGATTTTTAGATTTAACTTTTTGGTTAAAATAGTATCAAAAAAATTTATGCTTTGATAGCACTTATTACAAAATCTGTTATTATTTTTTTACGTTCCTGCATCATTTCCATGTATTGGGCATCGGTCATACTGCCTACACGCTGTAACATGGGCTTTGCAAGAAAAGGAAAGACGCACATGGACATTGTATTCATCATAAGATGCAATGGATGAATGGGTTTAATATTTCCTTTTTCAATCTCATCTTGCAGCTGTACAATAAAATAAGGTAAAAATCCTTGTACTTTTTCGATTACTTTTACTCGTTGTATGAATTTTTCCGGGTCTTTATTAATCTCATTTATAATAAAAAGCGGCACATAAGGATTTTCATTAATTAAATCAATATATCTTTCAACAAATAATCTAATCTTATCAAAAAGAGGAATATTTGCTTTAAAAATTCCTTCCATCTGTGGTAATAACCCGCCCTTCAATTGGTCGAAAATGGCTTCAAAAAGCTTATCTTTTGTACGAAAATAATAATGTAAAGAAGCTTTATTCTTCACGCCGGCTTCCTGCGCGATGTCCTCCATGCGAGCGCCATGATAACCATCTCTTATAAAGACACGCTTGGCTGCCTCCAAAATCCTTTCCTCTGTTGATAAATCTTTCTGCATCCTGGCTATTTAGATGCCAGCCATCAAATGCCAGCATCTTTTTTAATTTTATAATTTAACTTTTTGGTTAAACTTTTTGACAAAGGTAATTTGCTTGAACGAATTTGTCAAGAGGGAGAGGAAAATTTATAAAATTTTTATTAGCTTTAAAAGAAAAACCGATGGCAATACCAGATGAATTCCACCACACCTTGAAGAAATTGATTGAACAGCA
>CAZFBN010000159.1:0-12330 GCA_964517145.1 uncultured Saprospiraceae bacterium | reverse complement strand
TTCGCTAATTTAACCTTTCTTTTTTCCCTAGCATTACTTGTTTAGTTCTACCAAATTCCCCATGCCTTTTATTCTATTGTTTATTTTGATAAAATTTAATTGTTTCTAATTCAATGCAAACCGCAGTACCACGCCGCCCGAAGAGTCTGTGCGCGGGAAACCGGCAGATGTTTTGGGTACGTTTCGGGTATAATCGAAGAACACCCGCAGCGACAGGCGCCGGTTCATTTTGTACTCAGCCGAAGGGCTAAAACGCAGCACGTACGCGCCACGCGTAGGCTCTATCACCCCTTGGTCAAGAATGTGCGCAAACGTAACGTCGTCGCGCAAAGAGAAGCTGAACTGAATGTCCATATCGCGATTTTGCAGGTTGGTGCTGCCGCCGCTTCTGTTGTTCGATTGAGGCCGCTGTTGCTGTTGCGGTGTTTGTTGTTCCGGGCGGTTTCTGCCACCTCGCTTCTTGTTTTTATCGCCAGTCAAAAAGCCGATATTTACATCTCTGAGCAAATAACCGAAGCCAAAAGTCATTTCTTCTACCCGCGACTCACTCAGCTGGTTGTTTACAAAACTCATCGCCAGGTTGCGGCTCTTTTTATAATCAAAATTGAACTGCATACCGTTTTTCAACGTCGCGCTGACGGACAACAACGGTGAAAAGGCTTCCTGAATAACGATTTCCGGAATTTCGAGCCTTGGATAAAAATTATTATTCAATTGATTGATCGTATCGTACTCGCTGGGATCTGCGCCTGGACTAACGCCCGACACTTCTCGAAGATAATCCAACCCCGTGTTAAAACGATTGAGTGTCAACGTAGATTTGTAGCTGTGCGACAAGCTAAAATTCTGAAAAATCTCTTGGAAAATTGGAATCCGCGCTAAGCCATTGTACGTCAGGCGCCAATTGGGCAACGGTATTTGGTCGAAAATATCCAGGTCAATCGTGCGTGGGTCTTTGTCTGTGTATGCCGCCATGAATGCGGGGATGAGCACGTCCTGCTGGGTACGCCCGTAGCCCCTCGTATAGCCCTGATCCGACAGCACAGAGTCAGCGTGAGTGCCTGTGCCTATTCGGTTTGAAATAACCAATCGATTGCCTTCAAATTTTTCGAACATATCAATGATCTGTTCGCGGCTATCTTTAAACAACGTATTAGCAGAGAAGAAAGACAAGGTAAGCGATCCCCCCTCCTGCGGAATGGCGTGCTGAAAACCCTCGTTTTGTTTCAATACTTTAAAATATTGGGTGTGGGTCTCTTGATAATTTTTATTGGCATCCACATCAACCCGAAAATCGCGGAACGGCTCCAGCGTCACTTGCGCCTGAATCGTTTGGGTATAATCCTGCACCACCTGCTGATTGACATACACGCTTTTTGAAATCCAGTTTTGATTGCGATCCAACCAGTTATTATTCGTACCAAAATTATTTTTAATCTGTGGCTGCAAACCAATTACAAAATCCCATCCCGGACCGGCAAAACCATCTTGCATGCCCAATAAACCTGCCTGCGGCACAAAGCCTGGCACCGTAGTGGAGAATCGCTCGGTGTAATTAAAACGTGCGGTGCGCAGCAGCAAGAGCGGGCGAATCAGAATTTTTTCCAGCGTGCTCGGTTCACCTTCCTTTTTCTCCGCTTTTTGCGGGCGATTGCGGTTATCAATATTCGGATCATCGGCTTGCTGTTGATTGTCGCGGGTTCGAGTGCGCTGCCCCGGTTGATTGCGTTGCTGATTGCGCTGCTGTGTATCAATCTTTTTTAAATAATTGATTTTACCATATAAACTCGCGAAGTTGAAATCCGCAGAAAACTGCCGGTTTTGAGAATTTCGAATCACATTACCAATAAAAATCCCCGCATCGTCCACCATATTCAAAGCCGCGGCATTCCAGCCATATTCCGCCTGATAGTTGGCGCGCGCCTGAATCCAGTCCATAAAGGGCAGGTAGCGAATCGGCAATTGGTAGCTTGCGTTGATATTGTGGGTATAATTTTTGGTACGCCCCAAATCTTTCATATTTTCCCAGATGGCGTCGCGGCGTGCCTGGTCAACATCCGTAATTTTTCCTTGTGCAAAATCACGGTACAAATCCGTTTCCTCTGGTTCGTCAATTACCGCATTTGCCAAGGCATCAAAGTTGATTTTCAAAGAGCGCGACAAATCCCATTGCAGGTTGTAATCGCGGTCCCAGGTGAAGCGCTTGTTGTAGAAAGTGGCATATTGGTTAATCTGCTCTTCTGTATCATATCCGGTAAAACGATAACGCGTACGGTCAAAGCGCCGATCCAAAATTGTACTAAATCCAAAGGAATTGGGGAAAGGATTGAAATTAAATTGCTTCAACAAGCCCAAAAACTTATCGGATTTTACTAAATTTTTAAAAGGTTCGATGTACTTCACCGTGCGGCTGTAGGCATAATCCAAACCACCGGTGTAGCGTTTGCGTTCGTCAAACTCAATGATCGGGTCGCGCCGCGTCGTTTCGGTGAAAGCGTACGACACGCTGAAGTTTTCAATGTCCCAAGGCTTAGGCTTGCCGCCGCTGCTTTCTCCGGTGCGCTCCTTGCGAACGTTGGTAAAATTAAAACTGCGAATATTCGTAATGTCCTGTACATCTTGCTTTCTAAGAATCGTGGTATCGCCATCGCTAACGACTTCCACTTCCGGGGTGTTGCGGTATTTGTCATTCACCTTTACATCAAAATCATAAGGATCGTACTCTGGTGTCCTAGTGACATTGGAAAGCTGCGCGAAAAATGGAAGTCGAAGCCCCCAGCGTTCGGGGAAAAATTTGCCCAATTCGAGCGTTGTAGCAAAATCGTAACCCAAAATGCCCTCGCGACTGCGTTCCTGTACTTTCTGGTCGAGTGCTCCAAAGCCGATAGTGCTGATATTGCCTGCCAGCGTCACCGTGCCAAGGTCTGCCAATTGCATATCCACCCGCGCTACGGCTGCCGCGCCACCGCGCTCATCCAAGCCGCTAAGACGCAATTCATTCGCCCAAATGGTTGCATTGAATGGTCCGGAATAGAAATCACCATTTCTGTTACGAATCCCAATCATGGCAATTTTTACATTGCCGAGGTTCGGATTGCCTCGCACTTTTACAAATTCAGCCCGGTTTTCTATTTTTGCTGTTTTATTATTTCCGATGCTGTATTCAATTGTATTGTATAAGGTATCTCGATATTCTTCACTCCTTAACGCATTTGAACTATCGCGCTGTAATTTGATTTCGACCAGTTTTTTCAAATCAATATCAAAATAGTTCTCCGGTCGCCACACTTCATTTTTATAAACTTCTGAATTCGGGTTTTGCCCTGTAATATTGTCAGCTTTGGAAAGCGTCAACGGAATTTCATATTCATAATAATTTTCCTGAATATCACTGCCCAATCGAATGAATGCGGTGAGCGCTCCATCAGGAATAGGAATATTGTTCAGCGTATCGCCATCCTCCGCGTGTACGTACATGCGCAGGCGGTCGTACACCCGCATGTCAAAATTCAAGGTTTTAAATACTGCTTGCGAAGCACCTTCACACAAGTTTTGGACGGATAAGGAAAGCGATTGCTCATTTTGCAAGGCATTGAAAACGCCGAGTGACTGCTCGCGCTGAATGTCCACCGGCAATACATAATTAAAAGGCTTGCGACCACTGTTTTCTTCAATGTTGACCGCATCTACGTTGAGTACCGCCTCTCCTTCACAGTCATCAATTCCAATATCTCCACTATCCGTAGTCAATGTTTTTGTATATGTACGCCATTGATTGCGAACTAATTCCAGTGTTGCAAAACGAAGTGTGGTCTGATCCTCAAAGTCGGTCATAAACATGCGGATAAATCGAATGGAACGAAAATCGCGAATGCCGCCAATCGCTTGTTTCTTAGGATCATTTAAAGGTACCCGGAAACGATACCAGATGCGCCCCAAGGTGTCGCGCACGTCGGTAATGTAAGGCGTACGATTTACATCAATTTCACGTGTATTCGATTCATTTACATAAAATGGAATACGATATTGAAAATAAGACTCCGTTTCGTTCAAAGTGTTGTCGCGGTTGATGTCTTCGGCATCGGGCACGTTTGTACCGGAAGAAACAAACTGCGAGCCATCATTCTCCTGAGAGTTGCCTTGAGGATTGTTAAAATCGCGGTAACGCTGAAAAACACCGGCATCGTCAGAGTAGCTTGGATCGCGGTAGTACCGGAAGTTATCATTGGAAGGATCTGACCGCACTTTATTTGCAATATTAGGATTTCCCATTTCTATCGCATCGATGAAAGGTTTAAACTTGTCATTTTCCAAAGAATCCGTCAAACCATCATACCCTACATCCTGCACTTCACGCGAGCCTGCTTCGAGGTCAAAAGCCCGGGTAATTTGTTGCCCGGTTGGTACCACCGACCAATTGGTCTCATCCACACGCCGATTCGGGTTGGTAGGCGCAGGCAAGCCATTTTCAAAAAACTTCCGCGAATCGCGCAAAATATCTTCTGAAATATTTCCTAAATTGATGTACAAACTACCTTCTCGTTTTCTGGCTTCTTCTACCGAAAGCCTCAAGTCTGGATTTTGCTCGTTTAAAAACGGACTCAATACCCAAAATTCCAAAAACTCGATGTTAGCAGCTTGAAAATCATTGGTTTGCAAAGCTTTCATAATGCCGCCCCAGCGCGAACGAGGATCATTTAATACCAAGGAGTCCCCTTGGAAACTGACGCCAGCGGTATAGTTGGGATAACCTTTTGGTAAATCAAAATTATATGGACCACGCTCTCTCGGATAATACGTCATGCTCATGGTCTGAATCGTAGGCAACTGGTCGGGCGTTTGTACCAAATTAGGGAAAACCTCGGTTTGTTGAATAATCGCTGTGTAAGGATTGACCAAGTCTTGCTGGTTTCGCACACGAACGGACGCATTCCGGCTGTCATCGATCAAATACCAGTTCAAACGTGCCCGGTTGGCACCAGACCGCAAATCGTTGATTAAATCTGCTTCCCGAAATAAAATGGTATCAGCATTTGGATGGATCGCTTTCTGCGGCACACTCGCCAAGTACCATTGGTTGACCGGCTGGCGCAGGTCAAAACTGCTGGCACTACCTTCAAAATCATCGAGATACACCAAACCTTCGTCATCTTTTTTATTCTGGTTGATGGCGCGGGAGTGCCCCGGTCTTAATGCAGCGGCTTCTGCCGTCACCGAAATTTTAGATTCCGCTTTGGTGTTAATACCTGGAATGGCGTCCACCAGTTTGGTCAAAAATGGTGCATTGCGCGTCAGGTTTAAATCCAAACCATAAATCCGGTTGTTAATAGGGTCGTCGCCAATGTTGACTTTTTGTGTGAATGGACGCTCAAACAGGTGCATGTAAGTTGCCCCGATATTAAAATTTTCATCCACTTGATAATCCGCTCGCAAGCCGACCATCGTTTTATTATTAAAATTGAAAAGCGTATTGTCTTCATACGACACGTTGATCGGTACACCGGTACTCAGCAAGGCATCATTCAAAATGCGCACCCTACCAATGTTGTAATCAATTTCATAATCCGACCCTTCAATGAGTTGCTGCCCGCCGGCAGTTACCCGAACTGACCCTGGTGGAATGTTGAACGCACCCAGCGAAATCTCTGAAGCAACGCTGGATTTATAATTCCCTTTGATTAAAAAGCGGTTCTTCTCTGGAAATTCGCGCGCCAGAAAGATGGTAGAATCATACAATTCCTGATATACAAATTTTTTCTCATCAGCAGCATCCACCAGTTTTCTTTTCAAAGAGGAACCAAAAGGCTCCAACACCGGGAACATCACGCGCCCGTTGCGCAGGTTGATCGTAATACCCGGCACAAAGTCAAAAATACCATCAGGCTGCGGGTCGCCCTGTGTATTCAATTGATCCAGATTAAATACGCGCAGCAAAGGTGCACTTTGGTCTATCTCTGCACTGGCACTGGTATCGGTTGTTGCATACGTGCTTACGCCAGACAAAAAGCGCTTGTAGCCTCTGCCGGGGTCATCATAAAATACATCCAAGCGGAATTCCTGCGGATTCACATTGAAAGCACCGATGGAATAGACGTTTTTCATCATCAGATCCCAGGTGGGCACGTCGGTACGTTGCGTGGTGCTTTTTAGCATTTTTACAAACAACACTTTGATATCTGAGAGGGTATCCCGTGGCGCAATAGCAGCGGTATCTCTCGTGCCGGTCACTTCCTGGTTTTGTGCCAATTCACCGACCTTGTAAATCTTGCCATTGTAAGAATATTGGTAAGAAACGCCGACCACCTGATCGGGTTGCACGTTGACATTCAAAGAGATAAAACCCAATTCCGGGTGGTACGTATATTCGCTGGGCTGCAACTTACGAGCGCTGACTTTTTCAAAATCTTTCGATTGTTGCAATCCTAAGCCTTGCAATTGAGACACCGCCTGGTCGATGCTTCGTTTGGCAGGATCGCCCTCAATACGCCGATACAGATCGTTGGCATTGTTGTCTGGAAGTGGAATGGGCGGGGAGCTAATGTCCACGCGGGTTGGATCAGGAGTAGCACTGATAATGTTGGGTTCTACCAGGTTTTCCTCTTCTGCTTCGCCCAAATCGGCGAGCGCCACGATATCGCGCACATTTTCTACCTCATTGCGGTTGTTGGTGATCCAAACCTCCAGGTTTTCAATTTTAAACAAGGTTTTAAGCTGTGGCAGATTTGTCAAGGCACCTTCAAATACATCCCGATTATAATGCGACAAGAAAAAGTGGCGGTTTTCGTCGTAATCATCCGCCCGAACCTCAAACTCCTGCAATTGGCTGCCGCCTTGCAATTGAATATTTTCGCGCTGCGATTGCTGTTGTGACAGGACGGTGGTCAAACGCAAGTGCCCAAATTGCATTTCGGTTTTTATACCAAACAAACTCTGCGCCCCTTGAATCAGCGTTCCACGTAGCGGCAAACTCACATTCCCTGCTTCAATTTTTTTCAAAATTTCATCTTCGCTGAAAAGATCACTATTATAGTTTAATTTAATTTGATTGTCAAAATTGAAAGAGGACTGCGTGTTGTATTGCGTTGAAAGCGAGAGCTTTTCACCAATTTTACCCGTTACATTCATTTGGATCGCCATGTCAAAATCAAAATTCAGCTGACTTTGGTTGCGAATAGGCAAAATAGGGTTTTCTACTTTTTGATAATCCAAACCGAAGGTCAAGTCAATGCCCCCTTGCGGACGAATGTCAACGGCTGTACCTCCAAACAAGCGGTCAATCAGACTGTTTTTTACATCAATTTTTGCCAAAGGATCCGTTGCACTCACGCCGTCGCCGGTATCGATTCCTGCCAACTGCTTGAAATACTTGTCTTCGTCCTGCTTGCGGCGATACTCCATGTATTCATCAAAAGTCATATACGTGGGTGGACGGAAGTAATCGTCGCCAATCTTTTCCTGAATGATGTACCGACCCGTGATAGGATCATATTCGACCGTTTTTTCCACATTATTCGGGTCTTTCAGGTCGAACGGATTGGTTTTTTTTGAATTGATAAAATCCTCGTACCGATCTTTTACCGGTGGCAAGGTGTCCTGCTGCATGCCTGCTTTGGCGAGGCGCACGTAGGTCAGGTCATAGGGATCGTCTGAAAGGGTATTACCGCCTTGAGCGCTCAGGGCATACGCTGCAATACCAATAACGACGAGGCAAAAAGGTAAAATTACTCTACTCATGGCTGATTTTGTGATAGAGACATCAGTCATTTTATCCAGGATCGGTGATTCTAAAATTGGCTGATCTCTTTCTCTTTTTGTTACATGGGACTTTTTGTAATAATTTGAAATTTTATCGGGCATTCTACCAAAATCAATCAAAAAAAACGTATCGGTTGAATTGTAATGACTTGATTATTAGATAAATAACAAAACCACTACATGCCGGATTCCTTTTATAATGGTACAAGCTTCTCTTCTCCAAAAATGACCAACAACCAAACGCCGTGCCAAGCTACATTTTGTTCATTTTCAAAAATTTAACACATTTTGCCTAATTCATAGGTATTAAATGTTAGGCATTAAATGATTATACAATGCCCCAACAATTTGGTCTCTTGTTTCGCGTCTAGGAATTGATTTAACGGCTTTTGGGTGCCCGCCTGACGGCAGGCTTGAAGAATTGAATCGCCCCGGAAATGTCCGCCCGCTTTTTGCTGCACCAAGTGAACCTTGTGCGGCAGGGCGGCGCTGCTCACCATGTTTTCCTTCGCCTTGTTTTTAGGATAATTGTTTGAGCGCCAACTTGATCAACTCTTCCACGTTTTTGATGGTGGGTTGCTCTTTCAGTAGTTTATTAAGCGCTTTTTGCACTTCAATTCGGTTGAATCCCAGCGCAACTAATGCAGATAACGCCTCCTCCCGGATTGTATTGTTCTGCGGCATAATTGTTAACGGAACTTCTGCGCCACCGTCCTTTACCAGCTTATCTTTCAAGTCCAAAATGATGCGTTTTGCAGTTTTGGGTCCAATGCCTTTCACCTTGCTCAGTGTCACCACATTCTCACTGATAATGGCAGCTCGAATTTCCTCTGGATTCATCGAAGACAAGAACAACTGCGCAGTGCTCGGACCCACACCCGACACCGAAATAAGATGCAAAAACAATACGCGCTCTGCTTCTTCGGCAAAACCGTACAGCGTGTGGCTATCTTCGCGTATGATGAGATGCGTAAGAATTTTAACAGTTTCCAGCTTTTCAATCTGGGTGTAAGTATGCAAGCTAATGTTGATGTGGTAGCCGATGCCGCCCGTTTCCACCACTACAAATGTGGGCGTTTTGTAAGTCAGCAAGCCCTTGATGTACGTTATCATGGTATGTTTGTGTCCAAAAAATTTTTGCAAAGCTAAGGAAAAGAATGCAGAAGCGTACATGCAGGATTCATGCTGGAAAAAATGCCCTACAAAACAGCAATCTGACGCATTCGTCGAAAAAATAAATTTGTTTGAACGCAAAAATGGTTCTATTTTGTTCTATGGGTTATCAAAGAATGTAAACAAATGAAGAATCCGTTTAGAAAATACACCAAGAAATTTTCAGAAAATAAGCTCTGGCAAAAGTTGAGCCGCTTCGCCCGCAAAATTGGCATCAAAGCGGTTTACAGCGCTTTGCTTATGTTTTATGCTTACCGCCGCGCCGATACGCCCAAGTGGGCAAAGAACATCATCCTGGGTGTGCTGGGATACTTGCTGACGCCCATTGACGCCATTCCTGACCTCAGCCCGATATTGGGTTATACCGACGACCTGGGCGTGTTGAGTTTTGGACTGGTGACCATCGCCGCCTACATCAATGCCGATGTGCGCGAACAAGCCCGCAAGAAACTCCAGGATTGGTTTGGCAATTATGACGCCAGCGAAATCAAAGAAATTGATGATAAATTGTAAGGTACTGATAGGCTGAAGTGCTGATTCGCCTTATCAAATCAGCATCAATTGTTTCCACAATATTCGGAATTAAGTAGTCGATCAGAATTTTTACGCAGCGCCGCGGAGTTTGCAGAAATTGTAAAATACTGGTTATCAGGCGCTCCGTGCCGCTGCGTAAAATGTTTTTTAACTGCTTACCAATTGATTTCCAATAATTTATAATTAGATAATTGTGCTTGTGTTTGTTCCCAGTCAAACGTAAGTCCCAAAATAAACCCACCACCGCCGGCACCGCACATTTTTAAGCGATACAAATTGCCCTGCAATCCTTCCTCCCAAATGCCATGAAAACTTGCTGGCGTCATTTGAGGCAATTCCTTTATTTGAAAATAGCTGATAGCTCTTACATTTTCAAAAAGTTCCTTCCATTGTGCATTCAAAAAAGCAGCAATTGCAGCATTCGTGTGCCACACAAGTTGGTCGGTTACTTTTGTTAAAAAATCAACGGCTTCACAGCGTTGCAAAAAGAATTGAACGAGCGGTTCGGTGCTGCGAGGCGTTTGAGTATCCAATAAAAAAAATGTAATTTCTTTATTTGTCGGTAAATCAACAGTTTGAATACCGCTTTTTGCGTGAATAAGAATGGGTTGATTCAAATAACAAATCAGCGGATCGGTGCCCGAACTTGCGCCATGAAAAAAACTTTCCATTTGCGCCAAAGCTTGTTTTAGCTCGTTAAAATTAGAAGGATCCGTTCGGCTCACTTTATCTGTACAAAATCGATCATAAACCGCAGCGCACAAAGCGCCCGAACTACCCAAGCCGTAGCCCACCGGAATGTTGGAATCAAAATACAAACCCTGCGCCAATGCTGCGCGAAAAGCCGCTAGGTCTATTTGTGCCAGCAATTTGCCAGCTGTTTGCAACGCATGCAAATGATCTGCCAATGCCGGTAGCTGCTGCTGCAATGCAAGCGCATCCGAATACGCCCACTCACCACCAAAAGCAGGGTAGGGAATCGCCAGTGCATTGGAGCCCCGATTGATGGTGTGCTCACCAAAAAGGAGGAGTTTAGAGGAATATCGCATGTTGTAGCACCGATTTACCAATCGGCAAAACTATTTAACGTGAATGATGGATTTAGCACAGCTAAATCAGTATTTTTTACCAGCTTAGACACTTCAGGACACTTTAGAATGCACTTTTTAGGGCTAAAGTGACCTATGTTGGCTAAGGTGGTTTAAAAAAAAGCGTCGCAGTGTGAGCAGTTATTAAAAAATCGTCTAAAAATAGGTTTATTGTTTAACGATCAATATCATACGATCCATTTTATTCATAAGTCACATTATTTACTATGCCGACTCATAATCAGCATTACATATCGCTGTAAGAATCCTGCAACAAATCTGCTGCACAGATGTTGAGCAATTTCATATAAAAATGGCACTGTTCGAGCAGTTGCGCCTCATTTTTTTCACCCTGCCAATCAATCGCTTCAATTTCAACAAAGCTACCCAAACCCTGCACTTCGTCCACATGAAATTTTACATTGTCAATAAAAAAGATAGCTCGCCGCTTGTCCACCACTTTTTTCACGCCAAGCGCTGCTGCAAGCACTGCTTTTAAACTGGGATTCGGGTCACATTGATACATCGTCACCTCCGATTTTTTAGGACCCGCCTGATTTTGCCGCTCATAATAGATTAACGCATTCTCAATATTGCCTTCGCGCAGTTTCAATCTGCCGTTTTCTACCTGAAAATAGGTGTCCACCTGCTGATCTTCGCCAACAAAACGAGCATTTTGGGCTGCTAATAACGCCTTGATTTGCAAAGGATTCGCACATTTGGCTTTGATTTCAACATTGAGGTGTGACATAGGCTTTTTTTTAATCTAAGATTGCAAAAAGGGCAGCATTGTTTTATTGTACCGCAACCATTTTGGCAAAGTAACGTGAATGATGGATTTAGCTGCGCAAAATCGGTGTTTTTTTTACCACCCTAGACACCGAAGGAAACTTTAAGATGCACAAAGCCATGAAAAGCGCACTAAAATTTTTGTGAAATTTTTATGTTTTTCCCCAGGATATCCCTCTGCGAGGTGCATTGGTGGCAGTTTAATTTTATTTTTCAACAACTCTGGAGATACTAAGCAATATTTATTTGTAAAACTAGAACGATAATTGTACAAAGATTAAGCTTCATTTGCTACAAAGCAACTTGTATTGCATTGTGACTTATGTTCATTTTTGAATTACATTCTATAATTGCATACAGCGCAGTTTTTATTTGAATAATAATAAATTAATTTTTACACTAAGTAATATGTATTTGCTATTGATTGTTAATAATTGCAAAATATGCAATTATTATTGCAATATTTCAAATTCTTGTTGCTACATTTGCTAGAAGCAATGGCTAATAAAATTTAATTCTATGCTTTATTTAAACCTTCAACGTATTCTCAGCCAGCGTGGCATTACAAGCCCAAATCAATTGTTGATAAAGTATGGCTTTACGCCATTTACTGCCAGTCGTATTTTGAATAATAAGGCGGCGGGATTGTCAAATGCGCAGTTGGAAAAGCTGTGCTTGGCGCTGCGCTGCACCCCGAATGACTTGTATGCCTGGGAGAAGCCTGTGGATGAAAGTGTGGCGAAGGATCATCCGCTACACGCGCTGGTGCCCAAGCCGCAGCGCCTCGATATGGTGCAACAATTGCGGGAGTTGCCGCTGGACAAGCTGGAGCAGGTACGGCAGTTTATAGAAGCCTTGCCAAAAGAGTAGGTGCTTTTGCAATGGATGAAGGTGTGCGTTACCCTAAATTTTAAGATTTGAAAGGTGGAATAAAAAACTTTGAAGCGTAAAGGATCATGGAAAGGTGGAAGTTTGGAAAGATGGAATAATG
>CAZFBN010000158.1:0-12543 GCA_964517145.1 uncultured Saprospiraceae bacterium | reverse complement strand
AAATTTGGCTTACCTAGCGGTATTATATTCGATAAACCGTCTCGAGTTTTTTGAATTAGATGAAAATCGTATAATTTTAAAGTATCTTTAATAGGCAGTCCAATTTCGATTAGCAGATATTTAGAATCAATAGTGTCTTTTGTATTAGTTACCAATTTGAGGTCAAGCGTATTCATCATCTGCTCCATATAGATTTCATAAGAAGCTGAATCAGCTTTTACTTTTTTCTTTATTACAGGATTAAAATTTTCAAGCCGGGCAAATTTTACAAAGAGACTTACCAGTTTTTCTTTATTTTCTGCATAAGGCCATTGTACATGATGATAGTGATTATTTTTAATGCCTTCAAGCAAATACCAGGTACCATCTATACTACCTTGCATCATTTCTTCCTTTATAGAAGGCGGATGATGCCAAAAGTCTATTTTATTTAATTGTTTTTGGATCTCGCCCCATTCATATGCTTCTAATTCAATAATTTGTTTCTGATATTTTTTTAACACATCGCTATATCCTTCTAAAATGAGGTTATAATGATTCTCTTGTTGCGTAATTGTAAAATATATTGTTGAAATCCATCCATTGCTCCAGATAAGCCGATATTTCTCTTTACCCGGATAATCTTGAAGTAAAGCTATTCCATCGTATTCTAATTCTTTTTCTAAATACTTTTTGTTTTGTTTAATCTCCTCCTGATAAGCGGCATTGATATTTTTATCTTTTAAATCACATGTAAATAAACTAAATGTCAGAATTATAAAGCTGGCATAAATTAGAATAGATTTGCGAGTTAGCATTATTATAATTTTTATTTTATAATGCTTTTTTATAAAAAAGTAACTCGTTTCATTGACTTTGTAACAAAAATCCCCCGCCCAACCAGCGTTGCGCGAGGGAACGTAATATGCGGATAATTTGGTTTTATTATTCGATTACAATTTCTGCGGTTGAGACCGCCGCAGCACCGAAGAAGCCCAGCGCGTCATTGCCTGACTTATCCAGGCGCTTTACGTTGCCTTTCAAAGCGGCGGGCGGCGTGTCGAAAAGGGAGCCGACAAAAGCGGTCTGGTTCTGCAATTGCAGGAGAAAATCATAGGCTGCTTTGGAAATGGAAAGCTGCTCTATTTTGAAGCGATCACCTTGTTTCAGCGGATCGATGTTGACTTCAAAACCAAGGATGGGATTGCCATCTACGAATTGGTCGGTGGCAAAAAGCAATTCAAAAGGCGTATTCAAATACTTGTCATTCACATATTTGCGCCAGCGGTAGTGGTCGCCCACGCCTTCGGGCTCATACGTATTAATTTTGATGTAATATCCTTCGTCCTGAAACGCGGTTTCTTCTTTGAATTCAGCATAAATACTGTCAATTTCGGGTACAAAACGCAGTAATTCCGGCTGCGATTCATATTCATCGCCTTCTTTTGTTTTGATGTAAATATGATAGGTCGAGCCGACTTTGCCAACATGATTGCTTACATATACGCCCGCTTCTTTTTCTTCCAAGGTATCCACTGCGCCGGTTTCATTATACAATATCACTAAAGCATTACTTACTTTGGGCGTGGCTTGATTGTCGAAATAATTGGCGGTGGAGGTCAGTAACACGCGTTTTTCGCCTGCTTCGTTGGTAATCATGCCATCCACGACGAGGAGGGCGTCGCCGTTGGGGAGGTCGAGGTCAACGACATCCTGGCAGCTTGTAAGGAATAATGTAAAGATCGATATAAGAATTATGATATTTTTCATGATGTTTTTATTTTTATTCTCTATGCTTAAATTTGGTGCTTTTATTACATAGTTTTTACACGACTGCTTAATTTCTTGTTACTTTTTTTCATTGCCAAAAAAAGTAACCAAAAAAGGCTAGGCAAATCCAATTGCTCCGCTGGATTTGCCAGGCAGCCGCCACGCCAAGTATTTCAAATGGTGGTACTTGATTGTAATGGAATTTGTATTTCTTTGCATGACGTTGACACATCCCTTTTTTGATTTCGTAAATTGTGATAAATTTTGTAATTCTGATCTAAAAAGAAAAATTATACGTTACATACGGCAGTACGCTTCCAAAAATGGAGAGGCGGACGGCTTCGGTTTGCAGCGGATTGTCTTCGTTTTGGCGGAAAAAGATGGAGTACGGATTGCGGCGGGCGTAGAGATTATACACACCAAAATCCCAGGAGCTTTTCCATTTTTTCTGCGAATTCGGATGCGGAACGTATTGAACACCAACGTCTAAGCGGTGGTAATCGGGCGTGCGGGCACCATTGCGATTGCCGTAATGAGGCACAGTAATGCCATCATACACGTAGCGCGATTCGGGGTACGTGATGGGGCGACCGGAAGCGTAGGCAAAATTTGCCGATACATTCCATTTTTCATTTACTTTATAACTTGCAGTGATGGATAAATTATGTAACTTATCATAATTCGAGGGATAATATTCACCATTATTAATACCCGACACGATGCGTTCCGAGCGCGACAGGGTGTAACTGACCCAGCCCGTAAGCAATCCTTCATTTTTTTGCACCATGAGTTCCAAACCATACGCGCGTCCGTCGCCGGTGAGCAATTCGGTTTCTAATGTTTCATTTAATAATAATTCAGCGCCGTCTTTAAAATCTAATAAATTTTGAAAATCTTTATAAAATGCTTCAATCGAGGCTTCGTACATATTATTTTTAAAATTGCGGAAATAACCAATGGCGATCTGGTCGGCGGTGGCGGGCTCGACGTAGGTGCCGCTGGGCGTCCAAATATCGACGGGCGTTGCAGAAGTCGTATTAGAAACCAGGTGAATATATTGGCGCATGCGATTGTAGCTGAATTTCACCGAGTTATTATCATTGATGACATAATTTGCCGAAAAACGCGGCTCCGGCGCGGTAAATGTTTTAATCGGTTCCCAAGAATCGTAGGAAATCGTGTCAATAATCGCTGATTGATCGGTCGGCACGCCATTTTCATACAAAAACACATCCTCTTTGCCCATGCGTTGGAACAGGGAATAACGCAAGCCGTATTGCAAGGTTAGATTTTTGATTGGCTCGTGCTCGTAGCTCAGGTAAACCGCGCTTTCCAGGGCGTGATTGTGTTGAATATTAATTTCATTAAAAATGGATTCGTCGCCGATGCCTTTGGCATTACCCGGATGGAAGCGATAAATATTGCCTTCCGCACCAAAATCAAGCTTGCTTTTTGGACTAAAAAAGTAGCTAAAATCGCCTTTTAGTACATAATTATAAATATGGGCATCCCAATCAAACGCCTGCGTGCCTTCGGGCACACCGAAAGAGTAGCCGTAATCGCTGTAAATAGCGGTAAAATTGGAAAAAAGCTTTTCGGAAAACAGGTGATTCCAGCGCAAAGACGCCGTCGCATTACCCCAATCGGAACTGAAGTCATCGCCAAAATTGAACACATCCCGCCCAAAGTAGCCCGACAAATACAAGCGATCTTTTTCACCGAGTGTGAAATTGGCTTTTGCATTTAAATCGTAGAAATACACCACATTATCTTTCAAATCGGGAGATAGTTTCAAAAACAAATCGCCGTACGAACGCCGCCCGGCAATCATAAACGAACTTTCGTCTTTCTGAATCGGACCTTCCAAAGTTAATCGACTGGCAATCAGACCAATACCGCCCGAAGCTGCAAAATTTTTCCGGTTGCCGTCGCGCTGCCGTACATCAAGCACCGACGACAAGCGACCGCCATATTTGGAAGGAATGCTGCCTTTGTACAGCTTGGAATCTTTGATGGCATCGACATTAAACACCGAAAACAAACCAAATAAGTGAGAAGAATTGTAAACGGTCGCTTCGTCCAGCAGAATTAAATTCTGATCGACGTTGCCGCCGCGCACGTTGAAGCCCGTCGCGCCCTCGCCAACGGTACTTACGCCTGGCAATAACTGAATACTGCGAATCAAATCGGCTTCGCCCAGCACTTGAGGAATTTTTTTAATCTGTGCAGCGCTGAGGTTTTGCACACTCATTTCAATGTCTTTTACGTTCCGGTCGGCTTGTTGCGCAGTGACCACCACTTCATTGATTACCACACCCTCTGGTTCAAGCTCGATATCCAAGGTTTTAGTCGCGTTCAATTCCGTTTGAAACGTCTTATTCTGAAAACCCAGGTAACTCACGAGGATTTCGTAATTGCCCGGCGCAACAGATAAAGAATAAAATCCATACACATTCGTAGAAGTACCAGTGCCTAATGCTTTGATAAGCACATTTGCGCCGATGAGTTCTTCGCCGTTGCCAGCGTCGCGGATGTGCCCGCTCAGGGTGACTTTTTCCTGTGCAAAGCCGGGAAAAGCCAGGAGCAACAGTAAGATTGCAAGGAAGTTTTTCAACAAATCATTCATTGTTTGTAGGTTGTTTTAATTGGGAAAATAATATATGCCATAATGTGCAACACATTATGATGGTGTTTATTTACCATTTTGCATTTTTCTGAAAAATTGTGACTGTAAAAACACAGCCAATTAGAGGGTCATTATAAGAAGCTGAAAGTTTCACAAATTACATTACAAGCGAATCGTCCCTTTCAAACTTATAGCCATACGATGCAGAAAAGGAGTCTTACCCCTCATTCCAAAAAGCGCGTTTTGTGTTAAAAGCCGGAAATGATCTACTAACACCTGAATGGACAGGACGAAGAAGTGTATTTGTCAGACCAATAAAAAAAGGTTTTACCCGAAGTAGCCCACGCCTTTCGCCATGAGCGTCGCCAAAAGTGGTACAATTACGAGTATTAATAATTGGATTCGAACGAACATTTTAATCCTTTTTGGAACGTCCACCAATTCTTCCGGGCTGCTGCCTTTGCGGTTTTTCAAAAAATAAACGGTTGGGAAGA
Organism: uncultured Saprospiraceae bacterium; assembly: GCA_964517145.1. Lineage (GTDB taxonomy): Bacteria > Bacteroidota > Bacteroidia > Chitinophagales > Saprospiraceae > JADJNW01. The sequence continues at coordinate 7,674 of CAZFBN010000158.1, read as the reverse complement.
TGGAAAGAACCGCCATGATGACCACCAGTGTGACTTTGGTGTGAAATACAAAATTTTTAGAATAAAATTCCGCCGATTTGCCCACGCCACCAAACCACAGCGTGAGCCCCGCCGCTACTGCCACAATGGCACCAAGTCCATAAATGCCATCCAAAATGGACAAACGCCTGATTTCCGCGCGGGTCATTTGTGATTTTAACAATAAATGCTCCATGGTAAGAGCGCCTACAATGGCGAAAATGCCGAGGAAATGAATATAGCGAACCAGGCTTTCGATAGGCATAGGTCAATTGGATTTGTTTGTGTTTGCAAACATAACCCGCATGGCAGTTTTTTGTTTGAAGTTTTGGGTTTGAAATTTCAAGTTGAGATATTGTCGCCTATCAGAGCAAATTTTGGGGGTTAAACTTTTGTGCAACTACGCATTAACTACTAACTTGTCGGCATTTCTTTCAATTTTGGTAGAAAACCTTTATCTTTCGCAGCAATCCCCAAAATCAGGCTAAAGCGAGTCTTGGTCATTTTTGGAAAACAAATTTTTAAAAACCAACAGCATGAAATTAAAACTTTTACTGTTTACCCTGGCACTCAGCATTACACTTGGAACACTCAAGGCACAAGACCTTCACTACACTTTGTACAATATGTCGCCGCTAACACTCAACCCGGCGCTGACCGGCGCGTATGAAGGAACGGCACGAGTAGGTGGTATTTATCGTAGTCAATGGTCAGGTTTTTTAAAGGCAGCTAAATATGAAACGCCTTCTGTTTACATTGACGCACCGATTTTTCGTGGCTTGCGCAAACAGGATTGGATCGGTATTGGCATGGCGACATTTAATGATATTTCTGGCACCCCCAATCTTCGTACTACTGGTCAAATGCTTGCTGTGGCTTATCATTTGGGTTTGAATAAAGAAGGTAAAACGATGTTAACTTTGGGTTTACAAGGAGGGAGTGTGCAACGCGCTATCAATGAAGAAGATTTAATGTTTACAGAAGAGGAAGACGCTAATTTAGAAGGGAAAAGTTATATTACTATTAATGCTGGTATGATGCTTCGTACTGCAATTGATGATGCTTCAGGATTTGAATTAGGTTTTTCACTGAACCATATTAACCAACCCAAGTATGGATTTGGCAGTAGCGATGATAAAAAACCAATGCGTATCAATGTACATGGCAGGTATGAAAATCAGTTGACGGATAAGTGGAGCGTGGCACCCACATTCTTGTTTGCTACTACTGGCGGAGCCAATCAGATTGCGCTACAAGGCTGGGGTGGTTATCAATTTACACGCGATTATAAATTTAATTTTGGTGCAGGGTATCGCTTTGGACGGGATGCGCAAGCATTGCTTGGTGCGGAATTTAAAGAAAGCCTGCGCGTGGCGGCAAGTTATGATATAAATACATCAGCGCTAAATACAGCAACCAATGGCAATGGCGGTTTTGAAATAGCAGCCTGGTACATTTTAAAGATTTATAAAAAGCCAAGCGTTCGACCAAGTATTTTGTGCCCGCAGTTTTAATGGTATTTAATATTTTTTATTTGGCGTTTTTTATTAATGTTTAGCGATTTTTATGGAAAGGTTGATGTCGAGCCAAGCAATATCAAAAGGATAACATCGAACTTGTTTAAAATTGATAAAAAACTTTAATATCAGTCAATAAAAGAACCGTTTTTGCAATCTGCCACAAAAACACGAAGGCACAAATTCTAGACAAAACTTTTGTGAGATTTAGTGTTTTGGTGTCTTCGTGGCGAAATTAGGTGCTTTATCAAAGATACCAGCTAAGTTTATATATTAAATAAAATCTTCAATTTTAAACAACTTCATCAAATAAAAAATTTAAAATAAAGAACGTTTAGCAGTTTAACAAAATTTTAAAAAATCAATAAATCCCTTTGACGTTTGAGATTAGAAAATAGATGTTAGAAATAGAATTTTGCGAGCAAACGCTGAAAAAATCTACAATTCAACATCTGCGATCTAAAATCATAAAGATAAAGATTATGAGAAATAGTATCACATTAACCATATTGCTGATTTGTGGGGCAAGTGCATTGCTGGCGCAGCCCATTCGCAAGGCGGCTTACGATGTGCTGTTGGAAGTGGCGGAGGATCAGTATCAAAAGAAAGATTATTACGGCGCGCTTCAAAAATATGAAGAAGCCTATGAAGACAAAGAGGATCGCTTGCTGCTGCCGAAAATGGCGGATTTGCACTACCTCGTGCGCGACTATGCGAAAGCCGAGCGCACATATGCGCGTTTTTTGCGGCGCGATGATAAGAATGAATTCGTTGACAAGCGCTTTTGGTATGGCAGAGCCTTGAAAATGAATGGCAAATACGAGGAAGCTATTGTAGAATTTCAGAAATTTATCGAATTGGGGCAGGGAGATTCCCTGAAGCAGTTGGCACACATCGAATTGACAGGCGCTGAAATGGCAATGGCGACGCCGCCTTCTACCAAAGGGGTGCAAATGGAAAACGCCGGCAAAGAGCTCAACTCTACTTTTTCCGAATATTCTCCGGCTTATGCGCGTAGCGGCGACTTGTATTTTGCGAGTTTTAATACCAAAGAAGTGCTGGTTGTAGAAGATTCGATGAAAACGGAATATTTTGCTAAAATTTACCGGGCGCCCAAGGAAGACAAGGGTTTTGGGAAGCCAGAAGCCCTGGATACAAAAGTGAATCACCCTAATTATCACAATGTAAATTTGAATTTCTCGGCAGATGGCAATCGGATGTTTTTCACTCGTGCCAAACTCGAAGGCAACACAATGAGCGAAGGCAGTATTTTTTTTAGCGTAGGAGGCGATGGCTCCTGGGGAGCTGCGAATGAAGTGAAAGGTGTGAATGGCGATTTCATCAGCAAAGACCCAGCGGTTGGCGAGTTATTTGGCAAAGAAGTGCTCTTTTTCTCCTCGAATATGCCTGGCGGCAAGGGCGGGTTTGACCTCTACTATGCGCCACTCGTGAGCGAAGGCGTTTATGGCGATCCCGTCAATTTGGGTGCTAAAATCAATACCATCGGGGATGAAGAAACTCCTTTTTATCGCGAGGGAACACTTTATTTTGCAACTACCGGACATCCGGGTTTTGGCGGCTTCGACTTATTTTTTACGCTGTGGAACGGCTCAGAGTGGAGCGAACCGACCAACATGGGCAATGCCTACAATACCAGCCTCGACGATCATTCTTTGGCATTGGACGCTGAAGGTTACAAAGGAGTGTTGACCTCCAACCGCGAGGGCGGGCGCTCGGTGGTGAGCAAAACCTGCTGCGATGATATTTACACGTTTGCTATTCCAAAATTAGTGGCGGACTTAGTGGTGGGCGTTTTTGATGATGCGCGTAAACCACTGACCGGCGCTACGGTTGAATTGGTAGAGGTCAAAAATAATCGTGCAGGCAAAGCAAATTCGCAGACGGCTGAAAAAGGCAATCGTTTTGGATTTGAGTTGGCATTAGAAACACCTTACAAAATTGTGGCGACACATCCTGATTACTTCCCCGATTCCACGCAGATGAATACGGTAGGTTTGAAGGCTTCTAAAACATTTGAACATCGCTTTTATTTAAAATCACGTCCTAAACCGCCAGCAGAGCCAGAATTTGATACCATCACCAGCGAGAAGCCGATTGTATTGGAAAATATTCTATACGAATTTGATAAAGACCGCATCACGCCTGAGTCGGAGCCAGATTTGCAAGTGGTGTTTGAGTTGATGACGGAATACCCAGATATGGTGATTGAGTTGGGTTCGCATACGGACAATCGGGGCAATGACAATTATAACGCAGACCTGTCCCAGCGCCGGGCGGAGTCGGCTCGCCGTTGGTTGATTGCAAAGGGCGTTCAGCGGGCGCGCATCGAAGCCAAAGGCTACGGCGAAACCGTGCCTAAAACCGTGACTGCCAAGCAGGCTACGCTATATCCTTTCTTGAAGGAAGGCGATGTGCTCACAGAGCAATACATCAACAAACTAGAAACGGAGCAGGAGAAAGAAGCGGCACACGCGATAAATCGTCGCACAGAGTTTAAAATTGTAAAAGGTCCAACAAGTATTATCATCAAGAGTGCGCGTTTGCGGAAAAATACTTCCACAAAACCCGCTCCGAATAAAAATACATTGATCCAATCCGATACCTTGAAAATCAGCGACTTATCTTCTTTGCACGGCAAGTCAAAAGAAATTTTGAAAGGGCTGCCGATCATGCAATTCAAAGAGCGCACCATTGATTTCGGAGCGGTGAAAAAAGGGGAAAAACGCAATTATACGTTCGAGTTTACCAATGCTGGCGATGCACCTTTGACTATTGAACTCGTATCTGCCTGCGAATGCACGACCACCGAATGGACGCGCGGCGGAATCAAACCTGGTCAGAAAGGTAAAATTGACATTATTTTTGACAGCGAATCGAAAGATGAAGCCGAAACGATTGAAATCGAAATTTTCCTGGAGCAAAAAGAACCTGATACCGGCTACCCGATCATCGAGCGTTTGCAATATAAATTTGATATTGTGAAGTAATCATTCACCCTTTTATTTACAAAAGCCCATGAACGTATTCGTGGGCTTTTGTAGTTTTAAATTCGCACCTTGTTAGATTATTATTAATGAATACTTATTTAAAAAAATATTACACGTTTTTCCTCCAACATAAAATTGGTGTAACATTGCGTTCCTTTTGGGAAAAAAAAAGGGTGAAATGGGGAATGGGGCTTTTTATCTTATTCCTTTTATATTGGTTTTCTCTTCCCAATCCATTATTTAAAGACCCTACCTGCATGGTGCTTGAAGCCCAAAACGGCGACCTGCTCGGTGCGCGTATCGCGGCAGACGGGCAATGGCGCTTTCCGCAGCAGGATACCATTCCTGAAAAATTTGTCAAGGCGTTGATTGAATTTGAAGATCGCTGGTTTTATTATCACCCTGGATTCGACCTGTCGGCATTAGGGCGTGCTTTGTTGCAAAATATTCGAAGTCAACGCATTGTGAGTGGCGGCAGCACCATCACGATGCAAGTGATTCGTTTGTCGAGAAAGGATAAGCCACGCAATTTGTATCAAAAATTGATAGAGCTGTTATTGGCAACGCGTTTGGAACTAAGCGCCAGCAAGCGTCAGGTATTATCCTTGTACGCTTCTCACGCGCCATTTGGTGGCAATGTAGTTGGTTTGGATGCAGCCTCATGGCGCTATTTTGGCAAGCAGCCAAAATTGTTATCCTGGGCAGAGGCAGCTACTTTGGCGGTTTTGCCCAACAGCCCAGCATTGATACACCCTGGTCGCAATCGCGAAGCTTTGTTACAAAAGCGCAATCGATTGTTAGATAGGTTATTACAAAATAAAGTAATAGATAATTTAACGTGTCAATTAGCCAAGGAAGAACCTTTGCCCGATCAGCCGCATCCATTGCCGCGCTTGGCGCCTCATCTGTTGGATAGAGCTCATTTAGAATATGTACGTACCAGAAAGACAGCACGTTCGCGCATTCATACCACGCTGGATATTGGATTGCAAAATCAGGTAACAAACATCTTACAGCGGCATCAGCAATTATTAAGTTATAATCAAATTCATAATGCAGCGGCAATCGTACTGGACGTTGAAACCGGCAATGTGCTGGCGTATGTGGGCAATGTGATGGGGGCAGGGGAGGAGCACGGCGAGCAGGTGGATGTCATCAAAGCGTCGCGCAGCACGGGCAGTGTGCTCAAGCCTTTGTTGTATGCGTTGGCGTTGCAGGAGGGTCAAATTTTGCCGCATACGCTATTGCCTGACGTTCCTACGCAGTTGAGTGGTTATCGACCTGAAAATTTTTATAAAAAATATGATGGCATGGTGTCAGCCGATAAAGCCTTGGTGCGCTCGCTGAATGTGCCTTTTATTCATTTACTTCAAGAATATGGTTTAGGTAAATTTCATTATCAAATTAAAAAAATTGGATTAACAACATTAAATAAACCGCCTGGTTATTATGGCTTGCCAATCGTATTAGGAGGTGCAGAGGGCACTTTGTGGGATATTACAGGAAGTTATGCAAGTATGGCGCGTACTTTACATCATTATTATCAACATAAAAATCAATATGATACAAAAGATTTTCATCCGCCCAATTATTTATTTCATTATGATGATAAAAAGCAACATCATGGAATGTGGCAGTCCGAACCAACACATCTGAGCGCTAGCGCGATTTGGTCAGCTTTTAATGCCATGCAAGCCCTGGAGCGACCGGATGAAGAAGGCAACTGGCAACAGTTTGAATCGAGTCGAAGCATTGCCTGGAAAACCGGCACCAGCATTGGCTTTCGCGATGCCTGGGCCGTGGGCGTGGATGGGCGTTATGCCGTGGGTGTTTGGGTGGGCAATGCCGATGGCGAAGGGCGTCCTGGATTATTAGGGGTACGGGCAGCGGCGCCAATTTTATTTGATATTTTTAATCGTTTACCAAAAAGTAAATGGTTTGAAGCGCCTTATGCTGAATTAATTAAAATTGCCATTTGCAAAAAAAGCGGCTACCGCGCTACTGATTTGTGCGAGCGGGATACCATTTGGGCACCTAAAAGTTGCTTGCGAGCGGCAGCTTGTCCTTTTCACCATACCATTCATTTGGACAAAACTCGGCAATGGCAGGTGTCAGCTGATTGTGAATCGCCGGATAATATGATACATTTATCATGGTTCATTTTACCGCCGGTGGAGGAGCATTATTATCGCGCTAAAAATCCAAGCTACCAATCTTTGCCGCCATTTCGGGCAGATTGTAAAAATGCAATTGAAAATGAGGCGGTTATGCAATTAATTTATCCTAAACAACCAACGCGCATCTACGTGCCGGTTGATTTGAATGGTGAACTATCGCGCACGGTTTTTACCGTAGCACATCGTAATCCTGAAACCATGATTTATTGGCACATGGATGGTGCCTACATCGGCGGCACGCAAACTTTTCACAGCATGGAATTGAATCCTTCAGAAGGCAAGCATCGATTGACTTTGGTGGATGAAAAAGGCAATCGGCTGGAACAAGCGTTTGAAATAATGAAGAAATAATTTTTTATTTTGTATTTTATTTTTTATTCACTTTTTGTAAAATTTTTAACACCAAATATCAAATAATTAATAAAAAATATTAAATAATATCCCAGGTATGATCTGCTAATAATTTAACACTTGCTACAAATTCATAAGGCGGCTTCCTGCCCCACTCTTGCGGTGAAACAAGCGATAACACATGATTGCCATTTTTGCGAAGATACAAATGATACATTTTTCCAATCACAGGTTCAAATCCCATCTCTGCCGCATAAATTTTTTCCGAAATATCAACCCGATCCTTGATGGCTTGCGCCTGCCGGGCGAGGAGTTCTATTTGCTGACGAATTTGGTCGAGGTGCAAGTCCGTTTGTTCATACATTGCCGCCATCGCGCGCCCTTTCACTTTGCCGCGATCTACCGGCGCCACTACCGCACTACCTCGGTGGTGTGGATAGGGTAATACATTAGGATTTTCCGTTATCTTATCGGCATCAATTGGATTGACAAAAGATGCTTGTTCCTCGTGATGCTTGTTTTCCTCAGCCATTCGTAAAAAGATTAGCAGTGAACAATTTTGCAGGAATAACTCCTAAATTTACACGATTGTTCAATTTTTAT
>CAZFBN010000157.1:0-12588 GCA_964517145.1 uncultured Saprospiraceae bacterium | reverse complement strand
TGATTACCACTAGCTGGAACGGCGACGCTGCGGACAATGCAGTGCTGTTCTCTTTAGTGGTTCGTGCAAAGGCAGATGTCGAGGCAAGTAACGTATTCGGCATGAGCAGCCGCTACACGGTAGCTGAGGCTTACGCAACGGACAATAACCTAATGAATGTTGGTATTCGCTTCTCGAATGGCGCAGTGGTAGGTACTGGATTTGAACTGTTCCAAAACGTGCCAAACCCATTCAAAGATCGAACCGTCATTCGCTTCCAGTTGCCACAGGCAGCCGATGCTACGCTGACCATCAGCGATGTAACGGGCAAAGTCATCAAACTGGTAAGAGGTTCGTATGCAAAAGGCTTGAATCAAATCGAGCTGAATAGCCAGGAACTGCCAACCGGTGTATTGAGCTACACGTTGTCAACCAATGAATTTACGGCGACTAGAAAAATGATCGTTACGAAATAAAGAATTAGGGCAAGCCTAAGTTTGTGTAATTTTGTTTGATGTTGAGGGCTGGAGCACCTTGCTTCAGCCTTCCTTTTTTACTAAAGTAAATAAATAAAATTTTTTACACAGAGCCGCGGAGTTTGATCTGATTATAAAGTGTTGATTATCAGTTGTCCCGCGTGTTCGGCTTCTGCAAGAATGATAAATAAACTGCTCCGCTACTTACACAATTCATTTTATATCCTGCAATAAAAGCTGTTCAGGCGCAAGTTTTTTATAATAAGCATGCAGCTTCGATTCTCCAATTTGCTGATACAGCTGTGCAATGCGATGTAATATTTCTTTCGTGTCAAATGATGTGTTACAATAATATAATAAAGACGGCACAATCAAATCATTATTTACATTTGTAGAGTACCTATAACGAATAGCGGCATGGCTACTGTTGAGTGTTTTTTGATCCAACCAATTTCGCACTGCCTGTTTGTAATATTGAATAGCATTTCTGGCTGTGTTTTTATTATAAAATGGTTTATTATAATATAAATTGCCAAGTGCCAAAGGTGGTAAATAATCGCTGTTTTCTAAATAAGCTGATTTGCTTAATAAATTGATTGCTAATGTGGTATCTTTTTTATTTAGTGCAATAAACGCCAGATAATAATAAGGACGATTCAAATTAGGTAGATCCTGCACAACTTGCGTTAATATTTTTTCAGAGGCAATAGTGTCGTCTGTTTGTAATAATAATTTACTGAATCGCGCTGCAAGAATGGTATTATAATTCCGATTTAATTGATCTTTTAAATCTTGCATTGCTTCTTTGACCAGCCGTTCCGAAAAGGGAAAATTTCTTTTTTGCAAATCCATAAAAAATGGGGAATCCAGTAATTCGGGGCTCACACAAAGCGCTCGTTTGTAATGTGAAAACGCAGCAGCAGTATCCCCTTTTATTACTTCTAATAATAATCCAGTACCAATTTGATATTCACTTGCATTGGGCTCTAACGCTAAAGCATTATATAAATAATTAAAAATTCGTGCAGTGTCATTATGATTTTTCCAATAATGAAGCCAACCCAAATTAAAATGATAGCCTGCATCATTTGGATTCAAGCGCAGCGCCTTTTCAAAAGCGCTTATGGACGGCTGAAGGGCTGATGCGCTGGACGGTTCGTTCCAAGTGATTGAATCCCAATGAGTTTGGCGTGGCATGGCTGTCAAACCCTGCAAAGCATGATAGGGCGCCACACCAGGCGCTGATTGTATTGCTTTTTGTATGTTTTTTTGCGCCGCTTCAATTTTCTCTAATTGCCACTGCGTCACACTTGTTGCAGCCGCCGACGCAGCGCTTTCTATTTTATTATTTTGATATAAAAACCAGCTACTTATAATAATAATGATACTCCCTAATAAAATCCATACGCGATTATCACGAATTCTTACAGTTTGAAAGGAAATAGCACCACTCACCATGATTGCTGTTAATAATAAAACGCCCTGGCTGTATAATAAAGTAGAGAAAAACAATTCACGGACCGCTAAGGTGGCTAGTCCAGCACCAAAAATCATTATATTCAATTTATCTGTCGAATTATTATGTTTTAACGCTGTTTTTATAATAAATGTAAAAAGGCTAATGAATAAAAGTGCGTACCAAATGACTCCGACAATGCCCTTTTCCAATAAAATTTGTAAATAAGTATTATTGGTAAAGCCGCTGTATCCTTGATCTATTCGATCAGTTTTACATAAATTATTAACAATCGGATAATTATTATTACCTAATCCTACTATTAAATGTCCTTTGGCTTGACAAAAGCTGTTTTTTACAATTTCCACCCTGCCCGCTGTGCTGCGCTGTTGAGACACAGTTTTATTCATCGCCAGCGTAGTCGAAAAGGGCACCCTAATGGGAATAATAAATAATAAAAGTAATAAACCTGTAATGGTAATGTATCGAATGAATGTTGCTAAAGATAAAAGTTTGAAGTATAAAATTGCGCTCATCATTATAATCCAAAAAAAAGCCAACGCTACATAAGCTCCTCGAGAAAAACTCACCAACACGCTTGCATTCACGAGGGCAAAGGCTAAGATGCTGATTATCAATATGGTTTTAGATTTTTGAAAATAGATTGCACAGAGTAAAGGAAACGGGAGCAAGCAAAGCGCAAGGGTTGCCCATTCGTTATTCAACAAGCCATACGGTGAATATAATCCTTTTAAATCCGAAGCGTCGTCCCATCCTTCGAGGTGTAGCGCCGTTTGTAAAAATAAGAATGTAAAGAAAGCGCCTAATGATAAAATAAAGGCGTAGATTCCCATGCCTGTAAAGAAAATAGTTCTGTATTTCGTTTTTTGTAAAAAAATGCGCAGTATGTAGTAAATAGAAATGAAAAATATTATTTTCCCGATGCCAGGCAAGCTGTTAGGAGGATAAATAGAAAATAGAAAATTAAACAGTTCTAAAATTAATAAAGAGCCCACAAGTGCATCCAGCCAGGTAAAATGGGGCAGCCAGGCACTACGGAAAGCAGCGGAACGACTACTGAATATTATGAAGAGAATAATAATAAATAATAACGGAATTAAAACAAAGGAGGCATTCCAAAAACCAATAAAGGCAAAGAGGAAAAGACCAAAAAGCCTTAAAAAATCCTGCCAATTATATTCAAATTCGGCTAACTTTATCATAAAATTTTCGTATTGTTCTTTTAAGAAATCAAGCGATTCATTGGGTCTATCCGGTGGTACGCAAAAGGATGAGTTAAGTTATAAATTAATGCAAATAAAATGCTTTTAAAGACGCTTATTTTTATTGGTATAATATTGGCAACGTGCGCTTTTTTTCAATGCAAGACGGACTCACCCGGGGATGAATTGGAAAAAAATCTACGCTTAGCTGGTCGCAATCGAGGAGCATTGGAGCAAGTGTTGCAGCATTATCAGGCGCGACCGGAGGACAGCCTGCAACTGCGCGCGGCGACCCTGCTGTTGAGCAACATAGATCAAAGTTTTTATTATGAAGGTGCATGGCTGCATCAATATGATGTGATTTTTGAACAGACGGCGATGCGCTCAGAGCAGGAAATACAGGCATTGAAAGACTCGCTGCTAGCACTTATCGGTTCATCACAAGCGGCAAAAATCGAAAAACCACAGGATTTGCAAACGCTTTCCGCTAAATATTTCATTCACAACATAGACGAGGCATTTGCCGCATGGCAGCAGGCGCCCTGGCGGGATCAGGTCAGCTTTTCTACTTTTTGTAATTACGTGCTACCATATCGAAATTTTAGTGAAAAACCAGAGGATTGGCGTCCTGTATTAAAAAATAAGTATGAATATTTACTAAAAGACTCCAATAATTTATCATTAGACATTGTAAGTTGTAAAATAAATGAAGATTTAAAATCATGGTTTCGATATTCTGACTGTTTTCATGATTATCCGGGTCGTCTTAGTGTTAGCAATTTGATGAAAGGACAACGAGGCAACTGCGCTGATATGGCTGGTTTAGCGGCGTATTGCATGCGAGCTTTGGGTGTACCCGTTTCCATAGATTTTACGCCACAGTGGGGCAATCATAAGGATGGACACGTGTGGAATTCCTTGATTATCAATGAAAAAGAATCGTTGCCTTTCTTGGGAGCGGAGGGCAATCCAGGAGAATACACTACTCTAGCGGAAGGTGAAGGCAAAATAGCGAAAGTTTTTCGGCGGGTGCTAGCCGCGCAGGAAAACAGCGTAGCAAGTCGCGCCCGGCGGGCAGGAGCGAAAGAGCTGCCAATATTGTTGCAAAACCCTCGCTTAATGGATGTCACGGCGCTTTACACGCGCACCTATCACGTGAAATTGCCCATACAAAATCGGCGACAAAAATTTGTGTACCTCTGTACTGCTGGCAAAGGCACTTGGGAAGCCATAGAAGGCAGTGCAATCGATGCGCAAGGCATGGCTACTTTTGAAAATATGGGGCATAATATATTGTATAATCCTATGTTTTTTAAAAATGGCGCTTATACACAAGCCGGTGTGCCTTTTATTATTACATATGAAGGGCAATTAAAAATGCTGCCTGCACAAGAATCCAACTTAGAAAAAGTGCGACTGCATCGGATTTCGACGTTCAAAAGATCGGATGCGAAGTGGGAATTTGCTCAATATTTTCATAATAGCCGCCTGGAAGGTGCCAATAAACCCGACTTTTCGGATGCGGTTATTTTGTACACCATCAAGGAGCCGATGCAGCGCTGGCACATCGGGCAGCTCGGAGGACCCGCACTGCGCGACCGGCTGGAACAGGAACAACTCTGGGAGGAAGCGAAGATAAATGACTCAAAATCTTATCGTTATGTTCGATTGATTTTCCCGGACAAACAATTTTGTAAAGTAGGCGAGTTGGAAATACGGGGTGCTGGCAATCAACGCTTGTCGGGTACACCCATTGGCACGGTGCCGCATCCTGCTTGGGCTTTCGACGGCGTACCGGGCTACAGCATTATTGATGAAACACCACAGGGCGCTCAATGGGTTGGGCTGGACTTTGGTAAACCACAGCAAATCAATCACTTCCGATATTTGCCTGCCAATGGCGAGCAAGCCGTGCAAGTAGGAAAAACCTATCAGCTTTTTGTTTGGAAAGGTGCCTGGAAGTCATTAGGCATTAAAAAAGCCGATCAACATACCTTAGAATTTGATGCGGTGCCTACGCAAGCCTTATTTTGGTTGCATTGTAAAGATTGCGGCGATTTGATGGAACGCCCATTTACTTACGAGAATGGCAAGCAAATCTGGTGGTAAATAATATTATTTTAAAATGATCAATTTATTAGTAAGGATTGGTGAATGTGTTCAATTGTAACTGTTTGATTATCAATAAAAATTACTGAATCGCCCCTCACTAGATCATTTTTATAATGTGATATTTATAGATGTTGAGATTCCGAGTAAGCGCTGGCATCTTCGGTTAGCGACAGTTCACCATCTTCCAAATGATAAATCCGGTCGGCAATAGCAGCCGTGCGCGCGCGGTGTGTGACGATAAGAATGCCCATTTTTTCTTTCAATCGCACCAGTAAATCCAAAATTTCCCGTTCGGTATGCCGGTCCATGGCGGCGGTGGCTTCATCGAGCAGCAAGAACTGAGGCTGGTGGTACAAAGCTCGCGCCAATGCCACCAATTGCTTCTGCCCTCCAGAGATGTTGACGCCCGATTCGCCAAGCAGCGTAGCGTAGCCATAGGGTAGTTTTTCAAAATAGCGGTCGAAACCGTATGTTTGTAAAAAAGGAGTCAATTGTTCAATCGTTTCTTCTGTTGGAGTAGTTAGGAGAATATTTTCAAAAAGAGTGCCTGAAAAAAGTTTAATATCCTGTGGTACAGTGCCTAACAATTTACGCCAATCCGTTATGGAATAATCTTCCAACGCCTCTCCATTCACAAGAATGGCACCGTTTTCCGGCTGATAAAATTGTTGTAAAATTTGTAACAAGGTGCTTTTCCCGCCGCCGCTTTCACCCAAAATGGCAACAATTTCTCCTTTTTGAAGCTCAAAAGAAATGTTTTTTAACAAAATAGGACGCCCCGTGAATCGAAAATTAACTTTTTGCACCTTCAACGATTCAAAACTTGTAATATTTTTTTTATAAACCGTTTGTTCTTCATCATATTCAGGCGGCAAGGTTGTAAATTCCTGCATTCGGTCGAGCGCAACACGTGCTTCTTGCAAATTAATATTAATAACAGCGACGGTAGAAGCGGATTCCATTAACATCCCAATTAATTGCGTCGCTGCCATTACAATACCGATGGTAATAATATCATTAAATACTAAAACGGAGCAGTAAAATATCATGCCTACGGTAAAAAACGCCGCCGCTGCCTGAGAGGCATTGCCGAAGCGCATGCTCAGAAGACCAAGCTGATAGCGGGTTTCTTGAAAAAATTCGTACACTGTTTTGGTCGTATTGGCAAAATAATTTTCCCGATTGGCTACTTTAATTGTGCCAATCCCTTGAATGGTATCAATGTAATGACTCTCGTTCAGCGCATAAGCGCCCATTACTTTGCGTTGCCCTTCGATCAGCTTTTTATGATAACGGAAAACCAGCCATCCAAATAAAGGCAGCCAAAGCAAGGAGAGCAATCCAATGGTCGAATTGTAATTGAAAAGCGCAATTGTACTGGCCAAAATGACGATGACCTCAATTGCCAAATTGGTAAAAACATTGGCAACCGTTTGCTGAATGCGCGTGGTATCATTCATGCGAGCTACAAGGTCGCCGGTTTTTCGCGTATCAAAAAAAGATTTGGGTAAAAAAAGCAAAGTGCGATAAAAATAATCTACGATGCGGATGTTGAAATCTTTCGTTTGGCGCAGCAGAAAAAATTGGCGCAGGTAGGACGCACCCACGCGCAACAGTAACAAAAATAAGAGCAACCCAGAACCAGCAATGAGCTTCACCCAGTCGCGCTCCGGTAGAATGGAATCCACCAGCTTTTGTGAAAAAAACGCGACGGATAGCCCCAACGCTGAAATGATGGTACCAAGCACCAATGCTACAACGAGCAAATCCAGGTCGAGTTGTACAAATTGATAAAGCCATTTTAACTTATTCCACCAGCCCTCGGCGCTTGGCGTTTGCTGAAGAGTAGCGGTGGGTTTTAGCAAGAGCAATTTTTTGGACGCCCACAGTTCTTCCAGTTCATTGGCAGGGCATTGGCGTGGCGCGGTTTCAGCAGGGTCGCTTATTGTGAACGTATCCGATTTAGATTGATACCCATAACAAATCACAAAATGCAAGGCACTTTTATTTTTGACAACATGCAGAATGCTCACTTCATCCAGCGCTTTCAAATGCGCCAGGTCTGCTTCAAAACCTTCTGCTTCCAGCCCCGCTTTTTTAGCAGCCTGAAAAAGTCCTAACAAAGTAGTGCCGGTTGTACTCGTACCACTCCAGGTTCGTAGTTGTTCCAAAGAGGCATTGCCGCCAAAATAACGCAGCACTGCCAGCAGACAAGCCACGCCACAATCGCTTTCGTCGCGCTGCTGTAAGTGATAAGCTTTTTTGTGATGCATGGGAAAAAAGAATAAAAGTGAGGAAATCCCAGTTTGCAGCACTGCAAACTGGGATGTGTTGTAGTTTCAAACCAGGTTAACTAATGCCTGATAAGATTAGCGTGGAGTGTCGACACCACGACCGCAGAAAGCATTTGCAGCAACCGCTCCAAAAAGGATGAGTGCACCGCTTCTTAGGATAAGTCCTAAGAAAAAGATGTTAACTGCTGCATTGCAATAGCCAGAATAGCCGCCTTCTACTTGTGCCATTTGCTCAAATGAAAGTGATTTCATAGTACAAAAGGTTTAAAAAAATTTACGCCTACTCGTTATAAGGTTTTTCGGCATCCACCTTCTTATCGCAATATGTGATAATACAGCTATTGGATGGGGGTATCATAAAATAATTATTTTTATGTAAAAGTGTTTGAATTACAAAGCTTTTAAAATGAAAATAAGTTTTCTTTATAAGAAAATTAAAAATATAAAAATAGCAACGTAAATCGCGAGCCCCGTGCCATAAGTGCCCAGTACCAGCGGAATCCAGCGTTTTAAGCCTCGGTGTTGCAAAAGGTTCAATCCCGCTGCCAATAGCAAGATGAAAATCACTTGATACAAGTTGATGGTTTTCAGTAGTAGGGTAGCCCACTCCGGAAGTGTCGGATTTTTTACAATGGCATACAAAGATACACTAGTGACGTAATCCAAATCAGACAATTGATTTACACCAAAATACAAATAAGCCCCAATTAGTATAAGTCTTGAAACTGCAAAAATAGCATAAGCCTTGGCAACAACATTAAAAATTTCTTTAAAGCGAATTTCATATCGCAGCAGCAAGGTGCCAATGAGAATACAAATAGAAATGAGGAAAATTTGCATCAATACGTTAATCGGTGCCCAAAGATAATTGAGCCACGCGTATGACCGCGTCAAAGCAACTGTCCTGTCAATATCTTCGGTGGAGAGCTCATTCAAAAGCGAGTTGTACATCACTTCTTCGTTGAGGGCATACTTCTGTATTATAAAATTGAATGCCAATTCGATCAAGATGATGACACCGAGTACAATTCGGGTATCCATTTGAAAATAGCGTTTCAGCATTGTTTGAGTTGTTTTGGGTTAAGTTTTCAATGAAATACAGAAGATGGTACGAAGATAGGAAAAAATAGTTTCAATAATTGGATGAATAATGAATTTTTTTAATAAAAAATAGCCCTCGATTCGCAGAATAATCACGTTGATAAATGCTTTTGTATTGGAATTTTTATTTAAATGACTATCACGCGTTCATCCGAGAGCGCTGTCAAAGGAGTGAAAATGCGCCCGTCCCATTCTCCAAAAAGCTGAATTGGGTGACCGCCGCTGAGTGCAATTATTTTCCAGTGGCGGTCGTCTTCGATAGTAGTGGGGAGCCAGTTGTGGTGCGGGTCTAGCAATAGTAATTGCTCGTTTTGCAAAACGGGGGTCACTTGATCTATCAATCCTGGAAACTGCAGCAGCCAAGGATTTTGTGCTAATGCATCGGCATATTGTCGTAAAAAAACTTCCCAATCTGCGTAGCCCGACAATGCAATGGGTTCGTAAATAATCGCAAAGTCTTTGACCAAAGCTCGCTGCCGCAAAGCGCCTGGATAAAACACAATTTCTGCTTGTAACAGACTGCCTATCAGCCATTTCGCGCCTTCAAATTCATTGAAACGCCAGGCAAAATCGAGCAACAAAGCCGTCTCGTGTGTACCAATGCCTTGCAACCAGGTGCGCCTAAAGCGAATGTTGTCTTCTGAACCCTCCGTTTGACCAATGACGAGCCACCGATCGGTAATGCTTTCTTGTTTTAAAACCGTTTCTTTTTTAATGGTAGCACCCGCAGTGATTAATATTTCTTGTTGTAAATCAGTAGGTAATGTATCTAATTTTTCAAAGGCTTTTGCGAAGAGATACAATTCGCCAATTTCGGAGAGCAGCCGCTCGTGGGCATCGTCTTGCTGCAACCAATGTTTAAAACTGCGAATGCGGCGGGCAATACCACTGAGTTTAGCATTGACCATGCGGGCGGCGAAATCTTCCCAAAATTCCGGATTGCGGGCGAGCGCAGCTGCCAAGCCATGCTGAATAAGGTCTTGCAGCCAATTTTTTAATTCAATGACGCCATCCAATTGGTTCAAAGGAATTGGGAAATTGAGGAGTTAGAAAATTGAGGATTCAGCTTTGCCTTGTTTTGTTAATTGTTATCCGTTATTGGTTATTTGGAAGGTGACTGCCCCAGATAACCGATAACCAATAACAAAAAATCAATCATCATATTCCAAATCTTCTTCATCTATAATGCCAAGCGCAACCATTGCTCGCTCAGAAGCCATTTGTTCTGCACTTTTTTTATTAAAATCATCGGCAGTGGCAATTTTTTCACCATCCACCATGACGGCAACTTTGAATCGATCTCGTTTTTCAAATTTATAGCGTGCCAACAATTTGTAGCTTACCGTTTGTCCATTTTTTTGGCACCATTCCAAGAGCTGACTCTTGTAATTGTCATCAAAACGCTCCAGGTCATGCACGTTGATGTAATTGCGCAGCATTTTGCGGATCACAAAATTCTTGGTGCGTCGATAGCCGCATTCCAAATAAATGGCACCCACCAGCGCTTCAATCGCATTGCCCAGCATGGACCGGCTCAGCCGTGTGTTGTTGTATTCTGAGAGCATCACATCGAGTCCCATTTTATCGCCAATTTTGTTGAGCGATTTGCGCTTTACAATTTTGGAGCGCATTTTGGTGAGAAAGCCCTCGTTGCTATTCGGATATTTTTTAAAAAGGTATTCTGCCACAATAGTGCCCAAAACAGCGTCGCCCAGGTACTCCAGCCGCTCGTTGTTTTGCATGGAATAGGCTCTATCCGAGTTGCTCGATTTGTGCGAAAACGCCAGTTTGAAAATTGTCAGATTAGCTGGTGTAAATCCTAGAATACCCCGCAACCGACGAGCAAACTGCTGGTCTTTAGAAAAGTAGTAGTTGTACAATCGCTGTAAGAAACGCAAAGTCGTTCATTTAAAGTGAATAGAATCAAGCTGCAATCCACGAAGGCAGCTCTTGTGAGAGATGCCTTCGGCACAGCATTTGCCTGTTGGCAAAGCCCTGAAAGCTATCCCGCGAGTAAGGGAGCAAAAGGTGGAAACTAGTGTTCACCGCAAAAGCTGATAGCTTTGCAGCCGCTTGCCAATTTAAGAGCAGACTCAGTTAAGTCGATTTTCTGCGATTGTTCGGAGACGCCTGGCGGAATAAAATGGTGGAATATTGATTCAGTAGAAGGTTGCAATACGGTCAATTTTTGTACGCATCGTTTTCTGCAAACTTGTATCAACTTGCGGAGAACGCCCTCCATGCAATATTCCAACATTCCTGATAGAGAAAAAATTAAGCAAAAACGTTGCCAAAAAACGACAGAAAATGTTGAAGTTTGCTCTTTTATTTTTATAATTATAAAAGTTTGAAAATCAAGTAGAACAACCAAAAAACGAGAAAAGTCTTTTTAATTTTCAAACTTTTTAAAAACTACGGTCGAATTGTGTCCACCAAAGCCAAACGTATTACTCATCGCCACTTCTACCTCACGCTCTTGAGCATGATTAAGAGTAAGATTAAGTTTGGCATCTATTTCGGGGTCTGCATTAAAATGGTTGATGGTTGGTGGCACAAAATGATGCGTAATTGCCAGAATACTCGCAATCGCTTCTACCGCACCTGCTGCACCTAGCAAATGACCAGTCATACTCTTGGTAGAGCTGATATTCATATCATACGCATTTTCTCCAAAAACTCGTTGGATGGCTTTGAGTTCTGCCACGTCGCCTAGTGGCGTAGAAGTGCCATGCACATTGATATAATCAACATCTTGTACATTTAAATGCGCATCCTGAAGTGCCAACTGCATTACTTTGCTTACACTGATACCTTCCGGGTGCGGGGCAGTCATATGATACGCGTCAGCTGTTGATGCGCCTCCTACAATTTCTGCGTAAATATGTGCACCTCGCTTTTGAGCGTGCTCTAATTCTTCCAGCACCAAAGCGCCACCGCCTTCGCCCAACACAAATCCATCGCGCTCAGCATCAAAGGGGCGCGATGCCGTTTTATAATCATCATTGCGAGTGGACATGGCTTTCATGGCAGTGAATCCGCCTACTCCGGCTTTGGTAATGGCTGCTTCCGAACCACCTGTAATGATAATGTCGTTTTTCCCGAGGCGAATATAATCAAAAGCATTGATAATTGCATGCGAAGAGGAAGCACAGGCAGATACGGTAGCATAATTGATACCGCGGAAGCCATATTTGATAGAAATGATACCCGGCGCGATGTCAATGATCATTTTGGGAATCATAAATGGATTGTAGCGAGGAGTGCCGTTGCCCAGGATGAATTCTTCAATTTCTTTTTCCAACGACTGCAAGCCGCCAATGCCACCGCCCCAAATAACGCCGATACGGTCGAGATCAAGTTGTTCTAATTGCTGATTGATGCCAGCATGAACAATGGCTTCATCGGCAGCTACCATCGCAAACTGTGCAAAAATATCCATTTTGCGGGCTTCCTTTTTGTCCAGCAATTCATCGGCATTAAAATGCTTGACTTCGCAGGCAAAATGTGTTTTAAAATTGGAAGCATCAAAGTGAGTAATCAAATTAGCCCCACTGACGCCTTGCTGTAAGCCTTCGAGGTAAGCTTTTATCGTATTGCCAATTGGCGTTATTGCTCCTAAACCTGTTACTACAACCCTTTTCATATATGGTGAGGAAGTTTATTGAAATAGACATTAGGCGATTGCAATAGCTCATCAGACGAAGCTGCCCAGGAAAAGCAAAAGGAAGACAGTCTAATGGCTATCGTCTAACGCTTATCATCAAATAAACGTTGTTTATTCGTTTTGGGTTAAACCGAAACCAGGCGGCTATTGCCTTGGAGGGACTTTTCCCAATTTTAAAAAAAAACTCCACAAATCAGAACAATAAGATCTGTGGAGTTTGGCATCTACCTTACTTCTGAAGCTGTGACTCCAGGTAAGTAATGGCATGTCCTACGGTCTGAAT
>CAZFBN010000156.1:0-12788 GCA_964517145.1 uncultured Saprospiraceae bacterium | reverse complement strand
CACCCCATGTCCGACAAAGCAGGAAGAACACAAGACCCAAACACTTTCTCCACCCCTGTATCGCAGGGCGTCAACTACCTCCTTGCCATTGGCATTGATGCATACCAGCATTGTCCAAGTTTGTACAATTGCAAGAGGGACGTTGAAGCGCTGATCCAATTACTCACTGAGCGCTATCGTTTTGACTCGCAGCACATTTATACTGTTTTTAATGAAAATGCCACGCGGGGCAACATTTATCGCGCTTTTCGAGAAATGGCACAACGGGTCACCCCAAAAGATAATGTATTAATATACTTTTCTGGGCACGGGGAATATGATAAGATTTTCAAAGAAGGCTATTGGATTCCGGTGGAAGCGCAGCCGGGCAATCATGATCAGTACATTCCTAATAGTGAAATCAAAACTTTCTTGTCGGCGATCAATAGCCATCACACGTTTCTGATGTCGGATTCCTGCTTTGCCGGGGCGCTCTTTGCCAAGGGTTTGGACAAAAACATTGAAAAACGCTACGAGAACGACCCTTCCCGCTGGGGCTTGACTGCCGGTCGCAATGAAGTAGTCTCTGACGGAAAACCAGGCGACAACAGCCCTTTTGCCGAGAGTTTGCTCTATCGCCTGCGTCAGAATGCGGGTGCAATGGGCGTGCAGGAGCTCTGCGCTTATGTGACCGAGTACGTGCAAGCCAAAACGAATCAAACGCCCATCGGCGAGCCGCTCAAAATAGAAGGACACAAGAATGGGCAGTTTGTATTCCACCTCAAAAAAGACGAAAACCGCGATTGGACAGCCGCCCAAAAGGAAAACTCAATCGCCGCATACGAACATTTCCTCCTGGCGTATCCCGACGGGAGGCATAATGAAGAAGCCCGAAGCACGCTAACTTTTTTGAGAGAAGAAACTGCCTGGCAGCAAGCCCGCACCAAAAATACCATTGCGTCTTACGACCAATATTTGCAGCAATTCCGGCAAGGGCGCTACCGCCGTATGGCAATTGACGCGCAGAAAGCCATCGAAGAAGCCGAAGCCTGGCAACGCGCCACCGAGCGCAATACGATTCCCGCTTACCGCGAATTTCAATACAATTATCCCGACAGCAGTTTTTACAATGAAGCCGACGTGCGGATAGGGAAATTGCAAACGCCGGTGCAACGCACTTATCAGCAACAAGCACCGATTCAACCCAAACCAGAAGTTAAAAAAACGACCAAAGAAAAACCAAAAGCGCCCGTCACGGAAGTTCCTAAAACCACTGCTCCAACTTCAACAAAGAAAAGAAATCGCACGCCTTACCTTGCCGGGGCGGGCAGTGTCATTTTATTTATTCTGTTTTTTGTGGTAAAATCCTGGTTATCCGGTGATTTTTCAAAACAACCTGCCAAAACGCAAGGCGTCTCTGGAGAACCTGTTGAGGTTCTTGCCAGATGCTATAGGGGTTCTGGATTCAACCTGTAGAGGTTCGATGCAGCGCCTGTTGAGGTTCTTTTGTGCACTTTTGAAGGTGGATGCAGGAGGGGTGGAGGTTTATTACAGTAGATAAAAAGGTACTGTGCAGGAGCAAAACAGCTTTGGAAAGTTACTATCTTTGGTTATCAAAAACGGGACACCTACACGTATGCAAAACCTTATCAACCAAAAACTGCAACTCAAACAGCTCGTCACCGGTGAAAATGGCATTACGGCTGCGATTGAAGCATTGAAAGTATTGTTACCGACGGATTCTCCTAAATTCAATGGTTTGCTGCAATTAGAAGCCGATTTTAATCAGTTGAAACTCAGTGATATCAAAGGGATTATTGCTGAGGAGCAGTTTCGCCTGGCGGTCAATCAGGTGCGGGAGCGCTTGATTCAGTTGATTGATTTGCTGAATGATAAGGATTTTCAAAAGAAAGCTGTTGCAGCGGCTGGGGTTATACAAAAAAAGAATTATGCCACTTATTGGATTGGGGGCGGTTTGTTGTTGGCAATAGCAGTGGCACTGTGGTTATGGCAGCCCTGGTCGGCGAAATTTGTTGAACCTTCGATGGTGCTGGTGGAAGGTAATGGCGGTGATATAAAAGATTTTTATATCGGTAAATATGAAGTAACTGTTGAAGCATTCGGAGCTTTCATTGAAGAGACAGGCTTTCTGACTGAAGTAGACAGAAATAACGCAATTGCTCTATGGAGAAACAATACGCTAGAATTTTTCCAAGAGTCTCGAAATATCAATTGGAGATGTGATGTGAGTGGTAAAAGCAGAAATGATCCACGTTATAAAGAATATCCTGTAATATTTGTAAGTAGAGAAGATGCAATTGCTTATACTCAGTGGTTGAGTAAAAAAACAAATAAAAAATATCGGCTTCCGAAGAACAAAGAATGGGAGTATGCGGCGCTGGGAGGTAACAAAAGTCAAAATTTTGACTTTTACGGGAGTAATGATTTGAATGCCATTGCTTGGTTTGATGAAAACGCTTTTGGCGCTACACATCCGGTTGGTGAAAAAATGCCCAATGAACTGGGCATTTATGATATGGCTGGTAATGTTGCAGAATGGTGTGATGAGGTGCATCCAAAAGACGGTAAAAGAAGGTACGTCGCACGGGGAGGTGCCTGGACTTTCGGTCGTACCTTTCTTGACCCTAAGCAAGTTGATTTTGGCGTTGCGAATGTTTCCAATTTTATTGGTTTTCGCTTGGTGCGGGATTTATAAAAAAAAGCTTTACTAAACTTTAGTACACTGTGCACAAAATTGTTTAATGAAAATTGCCTTCGCTAACCCCATCCCTAAAGGGTGTCCACGCGCGGGCGGATCGTCCCTTAAGGGAAGGAGGGTTGTGGGAGGATAATCAAAAATTTAATTCACAATGTATTAACTTGTTTAGTAAAGCTTGACTTTAAAGGTAGGCTAAAGCCTGGGCAGCGTAAACGCTGTACTACGAAAGGCAGCCTGAAGGCTGCACTACTTTTTGAATTGCTTCATGCCAAGGTCATATTGCTTATTCACTTCGTCCCAATTCACCAGATTCCAAAAAGCATTGACGTAATCGGCGCGTTTATTTTGGTATTTTAGATAATAGGCGTGTTCCCACACGTCCAGACCCAGCACAGGATAGCCGTATTCTTTGCTGTTGACGATATTTTTCATCAAAGGATTGTCCTGATTTGGAGTGGAAGTGATCATCAGGTCGCCATTGCTACCCACCACCAGCCAAGCCCAGCCAGAGCCGAAACGTCCGGTGGCAGCTGCGTTGAATTGTTCTTTTAATTTATCAAAAGAGGTAAACTTCTGATTGATGAATTCTGCGATTCTACCCTTCGGAGCGCCGCCGCTGTTGGGTGCCATCCATTTCCAAAACATGGAGTGATTGAAGTGCCCGCCGCCGTTGTTGCGCACTGCCGCGTCGTCTGCTTTGACGGACATCACCAGTTGATCCAGTGTCATATTTGCATAATCCTTACCTTCTATGGCTTTATTCAAGTTGGTCACGTAGGCAGCGTGATGGCGGTCGTGGTGGATTTCCATGGTCATTTTGTCAATGTGTGGTTCCAACGCTGCAAATTGGTAGGGGAGGGGCGGCAGTTCAAATTTTCCGGCGGCTCCACCGGACAGGGTAGAGGCGGTGGCGTCGCTCATCGGGCGATTGCAGGAAGCCAAGGAGAATGGATTCACAATGACAGCCGCCGTTGCCAGCGCGCCGGTTTTGAGGAAAGTTCGCTTATTCATAATGAAATGTTTTTTTTAGATGGAATCTAAATAAGGTAATTGGTTGTTTAATTGAAAAACTTGGTAAATTTAAAAGACCAGGGGCAGTAGAAAGTTGAGGAAAAGGTATTTTTTTTTGAATTTTGTGCAATTTTAAGCGATAAATAATCATGGCGAATCATATAACAGAACTAAAAGTGGATGGCATGACTTGTGTGAATTGCGCAAGTAGTGTCACGAAATTTTTAGAACGGAAAGGGCTGAAGGACGTTTATGTCAATTTTTCAACCAGCGAAGTGCGATTTGCGCCCGGCGATCAGCCTATCGAATTGGAAATTATCAAAGCAGGTATTAATAAACTGGGCTACACCGTGGTGGAAGAAGAGAAGAAGCCATCGTGGTGGACTTTGGAGCATAAACTGTTGATTAGCGCCATTTTCACCGCACCGCTGCTGCTAGGGCACATGGTGATGTCGCTGGGCGTGCACATTGACATTTTGCATAATTATTGGCTGCAATTGTTGATTTGTTTGCCGGTTTTTCTCATCGGATTTTTTCATTTTGGAAAAAGTGCTTTAGCTTCCGTTCGCGGCGGCGTGCCGAATATGGATGTGCTGATTTTTGTAGGGAGTACAGCAGCGTTCATTTACAGCTTGATTGGTACGATTTTAAACGAAGCCAATTATATTTTTTACGAAACCAGTTCGACCATTATTACATTGGTATTGGTTGGGAATTATCTGGAAAAACGGGCTGTACAGCAAACAACGACCGCCATTGGTGAATTGACCAAATTGCAGGTGGAAAAAGCCAAACGCATCATGCCTTCGGGGACGATCATTACGATCAATCGTGACGAAATTCAGGTAGGCGATACCTTGCAAGTCAACGAGGGCGATAAAATTCCGGCGGATGGCATTATTATTTTCGGTAATGTAACGGTGGACGAATCCATGCTCACGGGCGAGAGCGTGCCGGTGGAAAAAAGTGCGGATGATCCGGTGATTGGCGCTTCGCTGGTAAAATCGGGCAATTTGCAAATGCGCGTCACGGCGGCAGGTAAAAATACGGTGCTGAGTCAAATGATCGAATTGGTAAAAACTGCTCAAGCAGATAAGCCTGATATTCAGCGTCTTGCGGATAAAATCAGCGCGATTTTTGTGCCAGTGGTGCTGGGCATTGCGTTATTGACTTTTTTAATTGGGTATTTTGGATTCGACGTTACTTTTCAAAAAGCGTTGATGAATGCCATTGCGGTGCTGGTCATTTCTTGTCCTTGTGCGATGGGTTTAGCGACGCCAACGGCAGTGATGGTGGGCGTGGGGCGATTGGCAAAAAATGGTATTTTAATAAAAGGTGGAACGACGGTTGAAATCTTTTCAAACATAAAAAATATTGTATTTGATAAAACCGGCACTTTGACAACCGGTGAGTTCAAAATCAAAAAAATCAAGTACCACACCCCAAACGAAGCCCTGGCTAATACCTTGATTTACAAGCTAGAACAACATTCTTCACACCCGATTGCGCAATCGCTCGTGCGCGAGATGGCGCAGCGCGTGAATGGCGTGCAAGTAGATGGCTTGGTGGTGGAAGAGCAGAAAGGCGTGGGCGTTTTTGCTAAAGACGAGCAAAATAATTCCTACCAAATCACCGCGAATCGTTCTCAAATTGCATTGGGTTCGCAATTCCTGGACTTGCGCAAGAATGAAGAAGTCCTGGCGACCATTGAAATTACAGATACTTTGAAGCCCGAAGCGCCCTCGGTGATTCAGCAATTGCGTAGAATAGGCTTACAGCCTGTTATAATCAGCGGCGACAAACAGGAACGTACCGCTGCTATTGCCAATGAATTAGGTATTATAAATTTTTATGCTGAAAAACTACCACAGGAAAAGCTGGAACTCATCGATCAATTATCCAAACAAGCTCCCACGGCTATGGTTGGCGATGGCATCAACGACGCTCCGGCATTAGCGAAAGCAACCATTGGCGTTTCCCTGAGCAATGCCTCGCAGGCAGCGATTCAATCCGCGCAAATTGTACTGCTGAATGGAAATTTAAATCATTTACCAACGGCGGTGTCGATTTCCAAGCATACGGTTTTGACCATTAAACAAAATTTATTCTGGGCATTTGCTTATAATATTGTAGCCATTCCGATTGCGGCGCTGGGCTTCCTGAATCCCATGTGGGGCGCGCTGTTCATGGCATTTTCGGATGTGGTGGTAATCGGGAATTCGATTCGGTTAAAGACGAAAAAAGTGGATTAAAGTCAGCAACCAAATACTACTGATACGAATTTTAGTAAAGAGAGAACACGGATAAACGGAAATCAAGTAACGTGAATTACTTTTCTGATTCTCAATGAACTACAATCACTTTTATCCATTTATTAGGAAAAAGCGGCTCAAAGATCTATCTATTTATAAGAATTACCATGCCCTAAAAATCGAGACTTATACCAAAATAAAAGTAAAAAGTAATAAATCGGAATTTACAGTTAGTTGAATATCAATCATTAATCCAACTTTAAGTATGTCGTTTTAAATTTATTTTGGTGAAGTTGTTTAAAATTAAAGATTTTATTTAATGTATAAACGAATTGGTATTGTTGATAAAGCATCTAATTTTGCCACGAAGGCACAAAAACACTAAATCTCACGAAGCTTTGTGTAAAATTTGTGCCTTCGTGTTTTTGTGGCAGATTGCAAAAATAACTTATTCAGAGGCTGATATTAATATTTTTTCTTAATTTTAAACAAGGTCGGTATTAAATCTACGCCTCCACATTGAACTTGTTTAAAATTGATGAAAAGTATCAATATCAGTGCCTATTTTCTAAAAGTTTAACAAGTTTTTCGCATTAAAAAATATCGTTAATTTTAAACAACTTCTTTGAATAATTTTTATTGCTTCACCAATTTTGTTACGAAAGTTTCATTCGATAACGAAATATTCAAGATATAAACGCCATCCGGTAATTCAGACAAATCAAGTTGAGTAGCACTATTATTAATTTGTAATGTTTTAATAATTTTTCCTTGCAAGTTGTAAATGATTGCAGGTGCTATATTTTTTACTTCAGATGTAATAATTTCAAAAATACCGCTAGAGGGATTCGGAAAAACCTGAATTTGCTCGCTTTGATTGAGCAAGCTTGTCGCAGTGGTCGTTGTACTCAACACATTTTGATCAAACGCTGCGATAAAAACATCCATACCGCCGTTAAAAGAAGCTATTAATGATCCTTCTGTAATGCCTGATACGATTAATTTTCCATCTTGATAGAGGATGTCGCGGGTGTAATCAAGTTTTTCCGTTCCAAACTGGTAAGAACCGATTATATTTCCATTTAAATCTAAGGACATCATAAATCCATCAACCATGCCCTGATTCGCTCCGTTCAAGTTGCCATGCGTACTTCCGGTTACAAAAATTTTATTATCTGCTATCTGAATATCATGGATATCATCACTTTGCGGCGTACCGATTAATTTTGTCCATAAATGCCTGCCCGTAATATCATATTTTCTGATAAAACCGTCGCCTAATCCTTGGGGCGTTGCCCCTCCCATCGCGTTGGTCATTGAAGAGTAGGTCTGACCGACCACGTAGGCATTCCCGTCTTGATCCACCGCAATGGCGTGCGGATACTGGTGCCCGGTCGGCGAATAAAATGCCTCCGCCCAAAGTCGCTTGCCATTGGTATCATACAATCCAATCCAGGCATTCGTAGCGCCCTGCAGCCCATTCAGAAAATTGCCATTCGAGGAATAGCCGCCCACATACAGATAGCCTTTGCCGGTGGCATCTTCCCAATAATATGGTCTGGCAAAGCTTTCAATGGAGATGTTTCTAAAATTGGGATTGATGCCCAATGGATTCGTGCCGCTAATGATGGTATCGCTCCACACTTGCGACAAATCGGACTGACGTAATTTTTTGATAAAAGGGCTGGTATGTGGGTACAACCCCGAAACGCCGTTCGCCGTAGTGCCACCGCCAACATAGACGAATTCACCCTTTTTATCTACTACGCAATTCCATGCAGTAGAATTTTCATTGGTATCATATAATCTTTTTATGGCTAATAAATTGCCATTATTTACATCAAATTTGGCAATAAATGGTACGGAAACCTTATCTGAACTGGGTATAATAGCCGGACCGCCAAAATCTCCTTTGGTTTGACCACTTATAAAAACATACTTATCATTCACAGAAATATTATACGGACATTCACCATAATTTGTCAAACCATCGGGAATAGATCCGTGTTTTTTCGCCCAAAGGATGTTATAATTTTTATCATATTTTACAACATAAAATGAGCCAGTGCCGCTTGAACCTGGTAAAGAAGAACCGCTGGTCAGAAACGTTTGATAAATATTTCCGGCAATATCTATTGCAATGCGACCAAAAACATTAATACCTCCGGTACTGATTTGTCTGCCTTCTTGCAACGAAGTGTTCTCAATAGGCGCCGTATCGTAAATAAATCTGGAACTATTTAATAATAAATCCAAAGAATCTACTCCATCCACGAAGCCAATCAAGTCGTCTGTTTTATTGGCAATATAAAAAATTGCCATTCCTTCTTCTTGTGTTTCAGGATTATACGCAGTAGCAGTTTTATAATCACTTGGCTTGCCATGCAATCGAATCGTAGCATAATCTTCATCAAAACGATATAAATAAACAAAATCGTTTTCAGGGTCGGAAGCTTGATTTTTACCTGCATAATAAGGCTTTTTATAATCACCTAATATGAATAAATCTCCTTTCGTTTCATAATCTGTAAAACCCCCGGTCGTAAACTGCGAAACGGGCTCTCTGCCACCCAAATGCGCGTCAATTTCGCCCATACCCGGCTTGGACTGAGCAGGATCCACTGTACAACAAACATCCCAACCTCCGTTCGCACCTTTGAACACGTCCACATAGGGATGCAACCAGGGATCGTCAACAGCGGTAGCGAAAAACTGCTGATTACCAGGCACTAAGGTGGCGTTTCCGCCTTGAAATGGATCGGAAAAGTCAATGGGAGAAGGATGGTTTTGCATGGCAGTTTCTGCCAATTGCCGATAATTTTGCGCAACACCGTACAGACTTATAAATAAAATGGTACATAATGTGATTAACTTTTTCATACGGATTGTTTAATTCGTTTTTGATTTTGAAATGATAAATTACATCTCAAAATTCGCCCAAAAGGATATTCTGCACAGAAAAAGCGAGGTGAAGGCACTAAAATCGGACTTGAAATGGTTGAGCTATGCGGTGAACCATTCTTTGAAGGTGGCAGTGCGCTCCTTGCTTACCAGCACCTGCTCGGCAGCGGGCGGATTCAAGTGGATCATAAGTCTGCCGTTAAAATATTGGTTCATGCTTTTTATGGCGGATTTGGCAGCGAAAAACTGCCGATTGAGGCGGAAAAAGTGCCTGGGAGAGAGGATTTCCGTGAAATCGTCCAATTTGCCGGAGACAAAAAGGGTTTTTCCGGTAAAAGTGCGCAATTTTACAATGCTATTTTCGATGTAAAGATAGGCAATGTCATGCACGGCAACGGGAATTAATTCATCTTTGAATGGGATGAGTAAATGTGATTTATAGCGTTTTTCATCCGAGTAAATATTGTTAATAAACGCTTGAATATTAGACAGATGCAAGCTGACACTCAGATTTTTGTATTTTTGGATAGCCCTCAAAAGCTGCGTCTCATCAATCGGTTTTAATAAATAATCAATGCTATTTACTTGAAAAGCTTGAAGTGCATATTCATCATAAGCGGTGGTGAAAATAATAGGAGTGGGAATCGAAATATGTTTGAAAATTTGAAATGCAGCGCCGTCAGAAAGGTGAATATCCATAAAAATCAAATCCAAACCTGATGTTGATACCTTTGAAAACCAATTAATTGAATCCGAAATGGAGTCTAATTCCGCGACTACCTCTATCATATTATCCATTGCATACAACAACTCTTTTAAATTGTTTAATGCAGCAAACTCGTCTTCAATAATCACTACTTTCATTATATGACTGGTATTTTAATCAAGAAAAAATGATTATCATTCATAATGCGTATTTTTTTCTGGTGCAGGTATTCATAACGAAAACAAAGATTATTCAGTCCTGTTCCAGATGAATGAACTTCGCCAATTTTAGGGGACATTTTATTTTTTACCTCAATAACATTTCCATCTGGCGAGTAAGTGATGTGGAGTAATAACGGATTGGTTTTGCGCACGACATTATGTTTTACCGCATTTTCCAATAACTCTTGTAGTGTAAAGCGTAGTATTTTTTGTTCTAAAACGCTATCCGGAATTTCCGTCTTTATCGAAATAATTCCGCCATACCTTTCATTTAGTAACGACAGATAAATATTTAAATTTTTTAATTCTTCATGAATGCTTAATTCTTCCGGCTGATTTTCCTGGAGGTTATTTCGTAAAAAACTGGAGAGCTTATTAACATACTCGACGCTCTTTTGAGGATCGGTGCGCGTCAAGAAATTAATGGTATTCAGGGAGTTAAACAATACATGGGGGGCGATTTGATTGCGTAAGGTTTCAAACTCTGCTTTATTCTTGGCAGCTTCTGCTGTTTTACTTTTTAATAAATTATCTTGATATTCTTTAATAAGCAGCATCATTTTTGAAATAAGCATGACGATGACGGTAGCCAACAAATTTCGGATTAAATAGCCGCCTCGAAAAAAAGTCAAAGCTTCTTTTAATCCGATCATTCGAATATTGATGGAACTCATCAGGATAGTAAGTATCAGAAAAATAAACAAATTCGTTATTATAAATTTTGGTGAATTATTTATCTTAATATTAAAAAATTGTTGCTTCAAGTTTAAAATAAAAAGCAAATAAGCGTAAATAAATGTAAAGGCAATTTGTATAAAATACGATTGTACATTGAAATCACCCAGTATTCGGGAGTCATCCGCACGCAGTTCGACCAGTAGTTTAGGCGCATTTAGTACAATCGTGATGCCAAACGAAGTCAGCAAAGCGATGGTATTATAAAGACTTTTATTAGACATTCATTAGCTGATTTGAATACAAAAGTCTGTTAATCCTCCATCATTTGCTGACTTTTTAAACTAAAAATGATAAAAACGGCATTGAATCTGTCGAAATGCTGGTTCAAATTTTGATTAGCCTTATTGTCAGCGATTGCGTCGGCAAAATAACATTCAAAATATATACGCCTTCCGGCAGTCCGGACAAATCAAGCTGAGTAACATTGTTATTCATTTGTAATGTTTTAACAATCTGCCCTTGCAAATTATAAATAACCGCAGGTGTGGCATTTTTTAATTCGGATGTAATAACTTCAAAAACACCGCCGGATGGATTTGGAAAAACCTGAATATCAATTTGTTGAATTGAAATGTCATTTATATCGGTTAAAGTTCTTGATAGACATTGATTAAAAAAACGGGTAATGGTATCATTATAAATTTGCAATCCAATATCAAAAGAACCGATTGACTGGTTAATCGCTTCGTGGTCGAGTGGTTGGGCATTCACTGCTGTAGCTTGATATCCGTTTTGCACTAATTTATTTTTAAAATTCGTAGCGATGTCAACCCGTTCATTAGTGCCTTGATGCACCAGCATAAATTCAGGTATTTTTTTGCCAGGAGTGACGTAAGTGCTTGGCGATGCTTGCGACCAGGCATCGCGATCAGAAGAAAAAGCATTGACATAGGTAATCAACTGGCTACTTTGGTTGCGCGGAAGGATATATTTATCCATATAATAAGGAATATCATAAGCACCCGCATCGAGTGAACAAGTGCATTTGATATTACCGAGTGATAAACCATTCTGAGCAAGGAAGCTTTCATCCGTTGAAACTAAAGAAACTAAGTGCGCGCCCGCTGAATGCCCGATGAGCGACACCCGGCTGGTATCGCCGCCATAATTGGCAATATTATTAAAAACCCAGGCGATTCCTTTTGCAACATCTTGAGGATGAATAGGATATAAAATTCGATTTTGATCGGTAGTATCCGGTGGATTGGGCGACAACCGATAATTCAAGCTGACAAAAATATAATCCTGATCGGTAAAAAACTCATCTTTCAATGCCGTATTTGCTTTATCGCCCGTGCGCCAGCTACCGCCATGCACGTAAACCATGACAGGTTTGCGAGCAGCGCCACCATTGGGCACATACACATCCAAACTCAGCAAATTCGCATTTACTCCTGGGATAGTATGATATGGAATACCTGCAAATTTATTATATCCATTGGGTTGTGCAGCTTGGTAGATGCCTTTATAAATCCAGGCGGTGTTGCTCACCTCCACAAACCAGGGCGCAAAACCACCCGCGTAGATGACATTCCCTTCATCCTCAGGGAAGGGTGAAACGCAGAAAGTGCGTACACGCGCCAGGCTATCGGGCTGCGGATTGATAGCATAATCCAAAATTTCGCGTAAATGATAATCAATTTGCGTTCCTTTTTGCACCCTTTCAAAATAATAACCCTGTTGATTAAAACCGGCAATATTAAATTGTTGATTATTTGCTAAATAAGTAGTATCATAAAATCCTTCAAACCCGATCAATTGGACCGTATCGCTGGTGCCAGGCACCGGAAAATCTACATTGATTTGTGTTTGAATATAATGAAATTCACGTTCGGTAGCTTCATTTAAAAATTCTTTCAGATTTTTCTCCGGTATTAAAGTATAATTATTTTTAGGCTCTAATCGGAAAATATGATTCAACGCACCAAAAATTAACACCTGTCCGGTACCCGTTGGATTATTTACTGTCCGCAAGCCCCGAATATCCTCGTCCAGCAGCCAATACTCGTCCAAATCGCCGGCGTATGCATTAATATTAGCCGTTGTAGCAAAGTTTAACACCTGCACCCACTGCGGATTCGCGCCATCTATGCGTTTATACACCTCGCGCTGCGTAGCCATGTAAAGCGTATCATTACAAACGGCAAAACCCATGATGCGTTGATAACCGGTGGGAGTAAATTCCGGAGTCGCATCCCAACTGATCTTGCCCGGCTGCGTCTCGTCGTACCTACCTGCGTACACGCCCAGGGGCTGCGGGT